>JAPLSS010000405.1 GCA_026398515.1 Candidatus Sumerlaeota bacterium
CGCGACGGGTGGTTATTCATTCCGCATTTAAGTTATTCACCGCGCACTCCGCACTCCGCACCCCGCACTCCGCACTCCGAACTTCGCCTTTACGTCTGTTTCAGCGCCTTCCCCAAGCGCAGCAACAGGTTCTCCAGAAACAACGGACGGTTGATCAACCGGCGCGCGTCGGCGCGAAACTCGATCAGACACTCCAAACAACGGCCCAGCGCGCGCGCGCCGTATTGCGAAGCCTCCGCCGCCAAATCCTCCGCCCGGTCGCGGTTGACCAACAGGTCCGGGCGCCCCGGCGAACAGGCGGCCACCAGCGCGTCGCGCGTCCACGCCGTCCACGCCGTCAACAGATCCTCCGTCGACTCGCCGAGATTGGCCAGCCGATGCGCTGCGCGCATCAGCGCCAGAAATCCGTGCTTCTGGAAGAAATGCCATTCGGCGATCAGCGTGTCGCGATCGGCCAGCGCCTTCCCCCCGAGCAGCTCCAGCGCGCGCCCCGGGCATCCCCCGGAGAAAAGCGCCGCGGCGGCGGCCTCGCCCTCCGCGGCGCCGAACCGCCGGACGAGCCACTCGGCCACCGCCCGCTCCGCCGCCGGATACAGACGCAGCCGCGCGGAACGCGAGCGGATGGTCGGCAGGACGCTGTGGACCGATTCGGCCACGAGGACGATGGTCAACAGGGGCGGAGGCTCCTCGACGAGCTTGAGCAAGCTGTTGGCCGACGAGGGGTTCAGCCGGTCGGCCGGGTCGATGAGGAACACCTTGCGCGCGCCTTCCAGCGGCATTTGCAGGGCCGTATCCAGCGCGTTGCGCACCGACTCGACCTTGATCTGCCCGCCCGGCCCGCTCGGCTCGAACACGCGCAAATCCGGATGCAACGACCGTGCGACCTTCCCCGCGTGGCGTTCGAACGCGGCGCCGGAGTCCGTTCCGCCGGCGAGCAGAAACTTGGCCAGCGCGTAGGCCATCGACGACTTGCCCACTCCCGGCGGGCCATCGAACAGAATGGCCTGCGGAAGCCGTCCGAGCGCGGCGGCTTTGCGCAGATACGCGATCACCCGCTCGTGGCCGACCATCCCCGCGAACGTGGCAAGTTCCGGCGTGGGTTTGTCATCGAAGGCGGGTTTGGGGACGGGTTTCGCAGTTTTGGCCATAGAGGTGTGAAGGGTCCGAAAGGTGTGAAGGGTGAGGCAGTTCTTCTCGTTATCGCGTTCGCGCTCGTGGTCGGTCGTTCTTCTTCCGTCGGTCGCTCGCCGAACTAACAACCGAGCACGAGCATGAGCGCGAGCGCAAGCGCGCCGACAACGAAAGCATGTTACGCTACCGCGCCGAGCAGCCAAAGCAACCTCTTTTCACTTTTTTCGCCGCCGGCCGGGGCCTTTTTTCGGGGACAATCGACGTCCGGATGCCAAACATCCGACAAGCCAAGGGGGTCAAATGAGTCGAAACGCGGGAAAACTCGGTTTGGCGGAACGATGGGCGTCGCCGTCCGTGGCGCGGGCTTTCCAGCCGGCGCGACTCGCCACCACGCACAAGCTGGAACGCCGGCGCCACGGACGGCGCGCCAAAAGTATTGACAGCCGTTTCCCTTTGGGGCGAAGATCCTAAACTAAGGATTTCTCCGAGCGCGCGGCAAGCTTCGGAGCGATTTGCGAAGAGTCCTCTCCACCCCTGGGGCATTGTGTCTGTGGCCGACGCGACGCGGCGCCATGGCTGGCGATGGGGCGGGGCCTTTCGAGAGACACGGAAGAAAGCGCGGACGGTTCCATGGCCAACCGAAGGTCGTCCTTCCCTTTTGGTCATCTGTTCGGGAGCATGTTCTCCCTCGATATCGGCATTGACCTGGGCACGGCCACCACGCTCGTCTACGTCAAGGGCGAGGGCATCGTGCTGTGCGAGCCGTCGGTCGTGGCCATTCAGACCGACCGGCGCCAGGTGCTGGCCGTCGGCGCCGAAGCCAAGCGCATGCTGGGGCGCACACCGGGCAACATCGTGGCCATCCGCCCAATGAAGGACGGGGTCATCGCCGACTTCGAAGTCACCCAGGACATGCTGAAGTACTTCATCAACAAGGTGCGCAAGGGGCGGAAGAAATACCTGGTCAACCCGCGGGTGGTCATCTCCGTCCCCTCCGGCATCACCGAAGTCGAGAAGCGCGCCGTCAAGGAGTCGTGCCAGCAGGCCGGCTCCAACGAAGTGCACCTGATCGAAGAGCCGTTCGCCGCGGCCATCGGCGCGGGGCTGCCGGTGACCGAGCCGTCGGGCAGCATGATCATCGACATCGGCGGCGGCACGACCGAAGTGGCGGTCATTTCGCTCGGCGGCATCGTCGTGTCGAAGTCCGTGCGCATCGCCGGCGACGAGATGGACAACGCCATCATCCAGCACATCAAGCGCAAGTACAACCTGATGATCGGCGAGCGCACGGCCGAAGACATCAAAATCAAGATCGGCTCGGCCGACCTCCTGCCCGAAGAAAAGACGATGATCATCAAGGGGCGCGACCTGGTGGCCGGCCTGACGCGCACACTCGAGATCACCTCCGAGGAGATTCGCGAGGCGCTGGCCGAACCGGTCGCGGTCATCGTCGAGGCGGTCAAGAGCACGCTGGAGAAAACCCCGCCGGAGCTGGCCGCCGACATCGTCGACGCCGGGATCACCATGGCCGGCGGCGGCTCGCAGCTGAAGGGCCTCGACTCGCTCCTGCGCGCCGAAACGGGCCTGCCCGTGCGCGTGTGCGAGAACCCGGAGACGGCCATCGTCCTCGGCGCCGGCAAGACCCTCGATTCCCTCCATTTGCTCACGCGATTGAACAACGGCTACCGGCCCTACGCCCGATCGTGACGGCGGCTTCGGTCAAGGCCCCACGCGGATCTCCTCGACCCAACCCGTCTGGCCGGGGTAAGGCAGGCCGGTGAGTCCGACGCGCACCGCCGTAAGATTACCCTCGGTTTTCCATGACCGCGCTGTCGACAGGTCGTAGACCAAAACGCGGGTTTTTCCATCCGCGCGCCAGTAGGCGTTGACCGCCTTGTCTTCATCCCAGTGGTTATCGCGGTCGGTGATCCAATACAGGCGCGAGAGCGTGTAGTCCACGCCCGGATCGCGCAACGACGCCTGGACATAAACGAATCGCGTCTGGAGCAGCGGCAGTCCCGTCCCCGGCAGAGACGTCTGGCAGACCGCATCGGGAGCGGCGCGATGAAGGGGGATATTCACCACGGTTTTCGACTGGGGCGGGAAGCTGAAGTGCGAGGAGAGCGGCGGCCGTTCGGGAATAGCCTCCAGGCTCCAGCGGGCAGCTTCGGTCGCGGCGGTATCGGAAAAGGTGAGTTGATATAGCCCGCCGCCTTTCCATGCTTCCAATTCACGAAGGTCGGGACAGGCGGCGGCTTGGCTGAGAGTCGACTCTTGGTAGACGACCACGCCCTTAACGCCGAGAGCGGCAAGAATCGCCAGCGACGGCGCATCGGGAAACCCCTCAACCATCTGTCTCAACGTTTCGAAATGGTAGTTGAAAATACCCGAGGTGAATCCGGAGGGGGAGCGGGGAAATCGCGCCGTCGCGTCCATGAGAAACGCGGAGGCGTCGAGCGGAATGGACGCAATGGAATCCAGTTCCGGATGGCGACGCAGGGCTTGATAGGGAGCGGGATCCCACAAACGCTGGGCCGGCGCGGAGATGGGGAAAAACTCAAAGGTCAGGACCGCCAACAGCCCGGCGAAGATCGTGTAGCGCGCCCAGCGGCGGCGCGGATTGAACCACCGCCATTGTGCCAGACCCGCCGCGGCAAGCGCCACCAAGCCCAGATCGACAAGGATCGAGAAGCGCGCCACGGCGCGCATGAACTGAAACGGCGGAATCCACAGATACGCCCACCGAAACGGAAGCGGGATTCGGGTCTCGATGGGGCCGATACGAAGGTATGGCCCCAGGGAAAAAAGAAATCCCGCGAAGGCCATGACGCCCAGCGCGGCCAGCCTTCGGTCAACGAGTCGGGCGCGGCGGCGCCAGAGCGCGCACAGAGAAAACGCGAGCGCCGCCCCGGCCATGAGCCAGACGCTGTAGCCATAGAACTCAACGTTCTCATCGCGCAAGGGCCACGAGATCGCCGAGGCCATCCAGCGCCCCATCAGAGTCTGGATACGTCCGGGCCAGCGCGGAGGGATAAAGTACTCCACCAGGTCGGCGGAACCGAGCCAGGCCGCGCCCAGCGCGCGTGTCTGGCCGATCCGTTCGGCCAGGCACCGGTAGGGCGCGGAATACGCGAAGGCGATCAACAGGTAGGCACCCAGGGCCACGGCCAGAACGCCGTCTCTCCGCAGCGATGCGCGGCGCGGGGGAATCCGGCAAGCGATCCAAAGCGCGGCCAGGCCGACCAACGCGACGACCCCCAGGTACATGCAGCACAACATCTGGCCCAACAGACAAGCCGCGCATGCAAAGGCTTTCCAGGGCGCGCCATCTTGCTCGTACGCAAGGAAGAACCCGACGATGCCAGGCAAGAAGAGAGGCGCAATGACATGAATATGGCCTGGCATGTGCCAGATCATGCCGCCATTGCAGGCGTACGCCAGACCCGCGAAAACCGCGGCGCGCCGATGGCGCGTCAGCCACCAGACAAACGCGTAGGCGCCGGCCGCGGTCAATAGGATTGCCAACAAACAGATAAGGTTGTAACTGAGCGCCGGATTGCCCAGCGCCCGCAAAGGGGCCGTCAGAAGAGATACGAACGGGTTGCCTTCCGTGAAGGCGGTGGTCTCGGACTGCGGATAGAACAGGGGCATCTCATAGTATCGCCAGGGGGCGCGCGGCAAGATCCAGTGAGCCCATTCGACCGTATAGGACGAAAGCAACGCATCGCCCCACGGCGTATGCGTAGCCCAGCGACGGGGGGGGAATATCGGCGAAACGAGGAGCAACGTCGCCGCGGCCAGGAGGGCAACGGCCGGGCCGTGACGGCGAATGGGCTTGAGACAAGCCGACAAGAAATCCACCTCCTCGCGCGGACGTTGTCTTCAGTTGCTGTGCGGCCCAGCGAGCGCGAACTCGCGCGTCACTTCTGTTGATCGCTGAGGCGGTCACGGATGTCGCGGCCGAAAGCGCCGAGGGCCTGCAGCTTGGCGCGCGCTTCGAGTTTCTCCGGCGCGCCGTCGATCTGGCTGACGTCGAAATAGAGTTCGCGCGCCTGGCCGACGAGCGACTCGAATTGCTCGGCGTCGAAGCCCAGCTGGTCGGGATCGCTCAGCGCGACGCAGTCCTTGGCGGCGGCGAAATAGAAGTCCGCCAGCAGGACCTTGTGCTGGTTGGCCAAGTGGCTGTCCTTGTGGCGCTCGCACAGGTCGCGCATGTTCTTCAGCGCCGGCTCCAATCCGCCCGGCAACACGTAGCGATTGTGGAACAGGAGGAGCGCGCGCTGGACGTCGGCCTTCTCCGCCTCCATGCGCGCCAGCGTTTGGTACGGCGTCCCGGCTAGTTTTTCAGCCAAACGGTTCAGGTCGTCGCGCTTCGTCTCCAGGTCGGCGAGATAGCGCGACAGGCCGGAGGCGTCGGCGCGGCGCATGGCCACGTCGGCCAGTTCGCGCACGCGGGCCTGCCCCTGTTCGGCGGCCCCGCGCAATTCGGCGGAGGCGTTGGGGCCGACCCGGCCGTAGGCCTTGAGCGCCGCCCCATAGTCGCCCAGCCGCTCGTAGAGTTGCGCGCGGGCCAGGTTCAGGATGTCGGTGAACTGGCCCGGGTACAGCGTTTCGTAGTTGTCGATGCGGCTCAGCGTGACGCGAAACAGGTTGCCGCCCGCCAGGTCGCGCGGATAGCCGAACCGATACAGGTCGTCGGCGCGGTGCAATTCAAAATCCGCGAGGATCTGCGCGACCGACTCGTACGGCTGGAAACGCGGCGGCGCGGGCGCCCGGGCGCACCCAAGGCCCAGGACCGCGGCCAGCGCGATCAGCGCCCCGGAACCGCAAGCCCGCCGTACGTTCGTGGCGACGGCTTCAGGCGTTTTGAGCGAACGCCCGAAGGCGTCACTACGAACACTTTTCTCCGGAGTAGAAGGAAAAACGTTCATTTCACCGGCGGCGCGACAGGAGTAGGCGAGGGCGGGGCCGGCGTCGGCGCGGCAGGCGTCGGCGAAGCGGGCGTTGCCGCCGGAGCCGTCGAGGCGCCCGCGGGTGTCGCCGATGCCGCGGGAGTCGGAGCGACGAGCGGCGCGCCAGCCGGGGTCGGAACCGCTGACGCAGGAGCGGCGCTAGCAGGCGCGCTCGCCGGCGCCGCGACCGCAGCCGAACTGGCCGGCGCCGAGGCCGTTGGCGCGCTGGCCGTCGGTCCACTAGCCGCGGGCGCGCTGGCCGCCGGTCTATTTGTTGCCGGGGCGCCAGCCACAGGGGCGCTAGCGGCGGGTCCGCTCGCCGCGGGCGCGCTGGCGGCCGGTCTATTTGTTGCCGGGGCGCTGGCCGTCGGGGCGCTCGATATCGGCGCACTGGCCACGGGGCCGCTAGCGACCGGCCCACTGGCTGCCGGCGCGCTCGTCGCCGGTCCGCTCGCCGCTGGCCTACTGGCTGCCGGCGCGCTCGCGGCGGGGCCGCTGGCCACAGGGGCGCTAGCGGCGGGTCCACTAGCCGCGGGCGCGCTGGTCGCCGGTCCGCTTGCCGCCGGGGCGCTGGCCGCGGGGGCGCTCGATGCGGGGGCGCTGGCCGGCTGGCTCGCCGCCGCTACGGCGCTCTTCCATCGCGCGCGCAGCGCCGGGATGTCCACCGTGGCCTGTTGCAACGGATCGGCCCCATTGTCCCGCAGGGCCTTTTCCACCCGGTCTTTGTCGAGTCCGCCCATGTGAAGGTACATTAAGTAGAGGGGAGTGGCGTCGTTCGGGCGCGAGGCGCTCTTCTGATAGAAGTCGGCCAAGCCGAGATAGTATTCCGGGGTTTTCGGGTCCTTTTCCAACGCCGTGAGAAACGCGTCTTCGGCCTTCGCCAGATCCTTCTCGCCGGTGTGAATCTGGCCCAGCCAGTAGTACGCCGCCGCCATTCCGGGCCTCAGCGCAATGGCCTTCGTGAAGCACTCTTTGGCTTTTTGCGGCCCCGTCTGGGCGGTCGGCGTCAGCTGTCCCGGCGGCGTCGGCTGTCCCGGCGGCGTCGGCTGCCCCAGCGGCGTCGGCGCCGGCGCCGGCAGTCCGCCGGTCAGGATGTTCAGGCCGAGCCCGGCGTAGGCATCGGCCAGCAGCCGGGTTTCGAGGGGGGTGAGGTTCTGTTTCGTGCCCAGACTGGCGATCACTTTCTCGAAGCGCTGGTTGCCGTTGGCGAAGTCTTGCTTGGCCTGGCAAATCTGGCCGATCAGGACGGCGATTTCCGGGTCCGCGGGGTAGCGGGCCTCGTACTCCACGGCGGAGGTCAGCGCCGTGTCCCAGAGCCGCGGGTCCGCGCGCGCCTGTAGGATCATCGCTCGGATGGCGCCGCAGGGCGCCCAGGTGTCGCTTCCATTCAGGGGGAGCGCGTTCTCGAACAGATCCTGCGCCTTCTTGAAGTCGCCTTTCTCGACGAGGCGCTCGCCGATCTCGCACTGGGCGTCATAATCCGACGGGTTTTGCGCCACTTCCTTCCTCAACTCCTGATCGCAGGCGTCCAAATCGCCTTTGCGTTTGTAGGCGCGGGCCATCATCAGGTGGGTCATCGGATAGGCGGGGTCCAACTCCAGGAGTTTGCTAAACGTCTGGATCGCTTCGTCGTAGCGGGCGGCGTTCAGATAGATCTCGCCGAGGAGAAAGCGGATCGACAGGCCGCTCGACTCGCGTTTCGTGGCCGCGGACAACGCCCGAATTGTATCCTCCAGGCTCTTGGCGTCCAAGGCTTCGCCCCCCGTTTCCTCGTAGGCCTTGATCATGGAATCGACGGCGAGCGGGTACTTGTCGGCAAAGCCGTTGGTGATGAGGAAGTTGAAGTTCTCAAAGACGCGCATGAGATCGCCGGCGCGGAACTCCAACATGCCCAACTCGTAGCGCATCGCGCATTCGTCCTTCAGGTTCATCGGCGGGGTCTTCAGCGTCAGCCCCTTTTCATAAAGAGAAATGGCATCCTTCGCCGCGCGGGGGTCGCTTCTGAGCAAGTCGGCCAGTTCGAAATACGCCGCGCGCAAATCGGGGTCGCTCTCGTTGGCATGGTGGAAGGCGGCCTTGGCTTCGTTCAAGCGCATCTGGTCGCGCAGGGCGCGCCCCTGGCGCAGATAGACGTCGGCCAACTCCCTGTTGGCGGCGATTCGCGAAGGCTCGTCCGGCTGCCGCTGCGCGTAGCGTTGGAGAATGGCGATCGCGTCGTCGAAACGCCCCTGCGAGGCCGCCAGGCGCGCGGATTCCACCGGGGCCGGCGTGGGCTTCTCCCGGCGGAACGCGTCGGAGGGCAAGGTCCTCTCGATGTCCTTGCCGCCGCCTTTGATTGGCGAGCGGATGATCTCTTTGACCTTCGATTTCGGTATGCGCAGCTCGCTGCCGTTGGAATAGAAGATCACCGCGTCGGCGGTCTCCAGGAACACCGTGCCTTCCACCCGGCGGTCGTCTTGTATCAGGATCAACTTATCCGCCCGCGCCCGCGGAGCGGCGAGAGCGGCGGCGAGCGCAAAGGCGCCGAGCGCGGCGCTGGCGCGCCGCGCAAACACGGGAATCGAAGTCTGGAAGTTCATTGCCAAATCCATGACGAAAATGGGCGCCGCCGAAGATCTTGCCGGCGGATCGCGCGCCCGGGCCGTTTGAGGACGGGCGGGGCGCCGCGAGGGACCCCCGGCTTATGGGTCAATCGCCTTGACACGAATTCTATCTTACCGGCCCTGGACGTCAAACTGTCAATACGAATAGACAATCGGCAACGACTGGGCGATGGCGCCGCGGTAAACCTCCAGGCTGGTCTGAGATTGGTCGCTGACGGCCGAGCGGCCCGCCCGCCTCTCCAGCGCGTCACGCTCCTCGGGCGACAGTTTCTCCTCCGCGGCGACGAAGAAGACGTCGGCGTCCTCGCCGTACCGCTCCGCGCGGGAGAACTGGCCGATGTCCACCGTCGACAGCCGGTTCTGCAACCCTGGCCGCGTGGAGGGGTCGATCCAGCCCAGATCCGACCATGAGAATCGGTACGGCGGGCGAGAGAGGCCCTTGAAAGCCCGCACGGCCTCGGGCGCCTC
>JAPLSS010000820.1 GCA_026398515.1 Candidatus Sumerlaeota bacterium
CCAACGCCCCCAGCTCTCGCGCGCCACTCGTCCCTGTCCGTACACGCCATAGCGCACGCAGAAGTCGATTCCCAGGCTCAGCCCGAACAGAATAAGAACGAGGAACGTTGCGACCGCGGCGAGGCGCGCCCCGCGCGCCGATGGGCCGCTCGCCGCGGATTCCTCCGAATCCTCCACGCCGCCTTCCGCCGCCCAGTCGCCGCCCGCCAGACGCGCCAACGCCGCCGCCGCCAGGATGCAGAGCGCGCCGAGCGACGGGAGGAACTTGCGGCACATGAAGACAAAGGCGTCGGCGCGGACCCATCCATAGCACAAATGCGGCGCCCAAAACGCCGCGGCCCATAGCCCCAGAAACAACGCCGGACGCGAACGGCGCCGCGGCATCGCGCCCAGCCCGGCCACGGCCAGCGGCAGAAGGGGAAAACCCAGAAGGAACATCGGAAAGCCGGAGAAGAAGACCTTGGGGACGTGCCCAAGCGAAAACAGGGCGCGCGGATCGTGCAGCGACAGGCTGAAATAGCTCGAATACTGCCGGTCGAAGCGGTCCGCGTAGCCCGTTCGCAACGGACTGCCGGTCAACTCCAGAAGATACCAGCAAAGCGGAAGCAGTCCGACGATCGCCCCCGCGGCGGCGGCCCAGTGGCCCTTGTGTTTGAGGAAGCGCATAAGCGCGCCGCGCCATCCCCCTTCGAAGGCCCGAATGACTTCGTAAAGCGCCACCGCGCCGATGGCCAGGACGTTCGTGTAGCGAAACGCGACGGCGATGGCGAGCCACAGGCCCGACAACGCGAACAGCCACAGCCGCCCCGATTCGCGCGCCCACAGATACAGCCCCATTCCCATGGCCACCTGGATCGCGCTCGAGTAGTCGCTCATGTAGATCCGCCACTGGCCGGCGATGGAATTGGCGTTGAGCAGCAGAAGCAAAGCCGCCGCCGTCGCCGCCCATCCGCGCTCCTCGCCCAGCCGGCGAACCAAGGCGTAAAGAAACAGACACGAGACAAGCGCCAAGAGGGGGCCCAGCCAATCGACCAGGCCCAGCTTGTACGCCAACGCCAACGCCGCCGGATGGCCCGGCGATTTCTCAATGCCCAAGAGGTCCGTTCCCGTTCCGGACGGCTGAAAAAACGGCGGCAGCGGCGAGCCAAACCCCGGCCCGCGCACGAACTCCAGCGGCCGCATCGCCTCGGCAATCTCCGACCGCCTCCAGAGGATCTCGTCTTTTGCGAACAGCTTCATCGCCGCATAGAACATCTCGTCATCCGGCTCGACGAGCACGACCGGCAACGCCGCCAGCCACGCCGAAAGAACCGCCCAGGCGACGATAAGCAGGGAGACTTGCAGCGCGTGGATGCGGCGCAAACGGCGGGGATGCGGGAATTCCCAAGGCATGTTGCGGGACTTTTATGCGCCCGGCCGCAAGGTTCACAAGCGAAAAGAGAGAATCGGGAGGAGTGGCGTAGGCTTTCCAACCTGCGTTCTTGCCATCATCCGGAGCCGCGACACGCGCAGGCTGGAAAGCCTACGCCACTCAAAGCCCGCTCCACTTCTTGACACCCGCGCCCAACCGTGAATCATGAGCCTCTTTCCACCGCCGTCGCGCGAGGAGGCCGACCATGAACGCCAGCGAACTCAAGGGACAAACCATCGCCTTCGCCGGGTCCGGCGGATTGGACAGCTGCACCATCACCCGCTGGCTGGCGAACCAGGGCGTGCGCGTGGTGAGCATGACCATCGACCTCGGCCAGCCCGACGATCCCGACCTGGAGAAGGTGCGCCAACGCATGCTCGGCGCCGGCGCGGCCGAAGCCCTGGTGATCGACGGACGCGACCGCCTCGCGCGCGAAGGTCTGCGCGTCATTCAATCCCAGGCGCGCTACGAAGGCGGCTATTGGAACACGACCGGCATCGCGCGCTACGTGACGACGGCTCTCATCCTCGAAGAAATGCGGCGGCGCGGCATCCGCATCATCAGCCACGGCGCCACCGGACGCGGAAACGACCAGGTTCGTTTTCAACTCGCCACCCACATGCTCGAGCCGGGGTTCGAGTGCTACGCCCCGTGGCGCGACGAGCAGTTTCTGCGCGCGTTCGGCGGGCGCAAGGAGATGATCGACTTCTGCCAGGCCAACGGCGTGCCCATCCGCCACACGCATCAGAAGCCTTACAGCACCGACGCCAACTTCCTCGGCTTGACCCACGAAGCCGGCCAGCTCGAATCGCTCGAGGTTGGCGCGTGGGAAATCGAGCCGGAGTTCGGCGCGCGGCCCGATCGCGCGCCCGACAAGGTCGAGGAATTCGAGGTTCGCTTTGAAAAGGGCGTTCCGACCCGGATCAACGGCCAAGCGGTCACGCGCGTCGAGGCGTTCCAGCGCGCCAACCAAATAGGCGGCCGCAATGGCGTCGGCATCTGTCTGCATGTCGTCGAGAACCGCTTCGTCGGGATCAAGTCGCGCGGAGTTTACGAGGCGCCGGGCATGGAGCTGCTGGGCAAGTGCTACGAGTATCTGTTGCAGCTATTGCTGGACCGGCGCGCGCGAAAAGTCTTCCAGCGCCTCTCCGAAACCTTGGCCGAACAGATCTACCAGGGCTTCTGGTTCGATCCGGCGAGCGAGGCGATTCGCGACGCGGTCGCCCGCTTCACCGCCCTCGCCACCGGGACGATCCGCGTCGGCTGCTACAAGGGCAACGTGGTGTTCCTCAAGGCCGTGGATTGCCCGCACTCGATCTACAGCGAGTCGGCCGCCTCAATGGAGAAGGTCGGCGAGTTCAACCACGCCGATTCCGAAGGCTTCCTCCACGTCCTCGGCGTCTCCGCCCGCATCCTGGCCAAGAGCGGGCAGATCGTAAAGGAGTAAGTTGAACGGTACGGCGGGACCGGGAGATACTGCGTGGCTTGAGAAGACCAGAAACCCGCAACACAGGACGGGGATTAGGGCCACGGCGGGGGCAGTCCGAAGCCGAATGGATCATTCTTGAGTTCTGTAATGTCGCATGCGTTCGACTAGCTCGGGATTGTCTTTGGTGAATACCCACCCCTCGAGGAACTGGAGAAGCACGCGCATCGATTCGGCAAACGCTTCGGCTGCCTCGGCGTAGTGCGACTCGGGAATACGCTTGTCTTTAGCGCCGATTTTAAAGGTGATTCTTCGGTCGTTGTGGACCTCATCAACGGTAGCGAAGTAGTGAACATCTGAGAGATGCACGAACCCAGATGTACGTTGGTAGACGCGATCCACCCAGGGGGCTACCTCGGCCAGGCGCTTACGGAGATAACCGTCCGTGAGAAGCTTTCCAGACATGTCTCGTAGTTTGTTGACGGGGGTTCCACCGAGAACAGCGATCGCGAACTCATGAGGTTTCTCGACCAGAAAAGCCGCGGAGAATCGAAGAGCAGTGTCTATCTGCAAGCGTAGCAGAGCGCCAGCGCAAAGTAGATTCTGCGCGGCAATGAGCGTGCGGAACCCCGAGGAAAGCGCTAGGGATCTGTTCATCGCCGCATTCGCGAGGAGATCGACACCATACATATCGCCGCCATGAGCTCCGATCATGGCTTCCGCTACCTTGAGTATACGCTTATCGAGGTCTTCGATAGCGGATAGAGCGGTGGCGAGAGACTCGTCCATGTCGCGATCCAGAAGATGATCTCTCGCGGAAAGATCTTCACCGTTTGGCGGGCACGCTCCGACGCGCCCTGACGGCCTGGCCCTTTCCCTGCCTCTTGATGATCTCGGCAAGGTTGCGAAGCGCTTGATTCACTGAATCATGGTCGGGGAAATACTCCAGCACATCGGGCTCGATGACCACTACGTTGGTCCCTTCCGCGTATCTGCTCGCGTACTTGCCTCTCACGCCTCGGCTGAAGTCGTATTCCTCGAGCAGGTCCAGGTCATTTGGCATTCGTTTCATGTCGCGCCCTCTCCGCTGGGGTGGCCGGTCTCGCGCTGATGATCCGAACCCGCTCGCCGCGCTCCGTGTGCACAACTACCAATAGCCGATTCCGTCGGGAGTATCCAATCAAAACGAACCGTTCTTCGTCCTCGGGACGCAACGGATCGGCTATCGTCATGGACAAAACGTCCTGGAACGCTGTGCTGGCCTCGTCGAACGTCACCCCATGCTTTTCCAGGTTATGACGGGCCTTCGCTGGATCCCATTCAAATAGCAGTGCCATTGAGCGCCCTTTTGATCAGCAGAGCGAGAGCCTTAGAATCTCTGGCTGCGCGATTTGACGCTAAAACCATTCTTCTCACTCTTCCATGCCGTCCTGCGCCGGCAGGGGTTCGTCCGGCTCCTCTTCGGCCCGTTCGCGATCTTCCTCTTCGGCGGATTCCGCGTAGAACGCGGCCAGCCGCTGTTCGCTGTCGGCCGGCGTCTCATCGAGTCGGGCCTGGTGTTTGAGAAAGTCGAGGAACCGGGCCAGTTGCTCGAGTTCGGCGTCGGCGAGGCGGTCCAGATCCTGGACGATCTTTTCCTTGCTGGCCATGGTCGCCTCCTGGCTCAGTAATGATACCGCGCCTGGGCGATGGAAACACAGTCGCCCTCAACCCTATAAACAAGGCGATGCTCTTCGTCGATCCGCCTTGACCAGTATCCCGCCAAGGCATGCCGGAGAGGCTCTGGTTTCCCCGCGCCCTCAAAGGGAGTCCGAGTGATCTCCTTGATCAGGTCGTTCACCCGCTTGAGCATCTTCCGGTCCGTCCTTTGCCAGTGCAGATAGTCTTCCCAGGCCTGACTGGCGAAGACGATCTTCATTCGATGAGCCGCCTTTCCCGGCCTTGGCCCTCCTCCAGCTCTTGGATGGCTTCGAGGAGCCGGCGCGCATTGCGGGGAGTCCGAAGAAGATACGCGGTCGCCGTCAGAGACTCGTAATCCGCCAATGAGACGAGCACCACAGCGTCCTCGCGCTTGCGAGTAATGATCACGGGATCATGATCCTGGCAGACTTTCCGGATCGTCTTCGCGAGGGTCTCGCGCGCTTCGGTGTAGGTGATCGCATTCATGCTGGACAGGATACTGTACCGATGCGGGCATCGTCAACAGCATTTGGGCGTCATCCAAATGCTTGGGGGCATTCAGGGTAGGTCGCCTCGGCCTGAGGCGACTTGCGATCTCCGAAATCTTCCGGGGCGCCGCGCTCCTCTTTCGGGCGCCATTGCGACCGGAAGGCGGCCCCCCGTTCGTCGGCCCGTGCTTGACAACCCGCGCGAATGCGGTATATACCATGATGCTGACCATCGTGAAAGGAGAACTCGCCGTGCAAACCGCTCGACTCTTTACCAACGGCCGCAGCCAAGCGGTGCGCCTGCCCAAGGAGTGCCGTTTCCAGGGCAAAGACGTGTACATCCACAAGTTCGAAGGCGCCGTCATGCTGGTGGCCAAGGAGAACCCCTGGGCTTCCCTCGTGGGCAGCTTGGAGCGCTTTTCGGAAGACTTCATGGCCAAGAGGAACCAACCGCCACAGCAGACAAGGAAGAAGGCGCGATGATGTACATGCTCGACACGGACATGTGCGTCTACTTGATCAACAGGAAGCCCGCGGGGGCGATCCGACGGCTTACTCGAACCGCGATCGAGGAGGTGTGCATCTCCGCGATTACCCTAAGCGAGTTGGAGTATGGCGTGAGTAAGAGTTCCCGCCCTGATGAGAACAAACTGGCGCTTGCCGAGTTTTTGGCGCCAATCCAAGTGGCGCCCTATGACGACATGGCCGCTCAAGAGTATGGACGGCTGCGAGCGCGACTGGGGAAGCAGGGCGCCCCCATCGGGTCGCTCGACACACTCATCGCGGCCCATGCGCTGGCCCTTGGGTGCGCCCTTGTCACGAATAACGAAGCGGAGTTCAAACGCGTCCCCGGACTCCGAATTCAGAACTGGGCCAAATGAAGTCCGGCCACATCCGCGTCATCGAATCGCCGTTTCTTCTTGGATTGGGTGAGGAACGCGATTTATCCCTTGCTCTTCGGCGCCGGCTGTCTCTTCTGCGGTTTGACCTTCTTTAGCAACTCCATCCATCCGCCTTCGGGAACGGGAGCGGGGATCAGGGACGCTTCCCACTGCTCCTGCAATTCGCGATGGTCCGCGAGGACCGAATCGAATTGCGCATCGCCCGCCAGGTTCTTGGTTTCCCACGGGTCGTTCTTCAGATCAAAGAGCTGCTCCACGGGGTCGCCCTTATACATGACATACTTGTACTGCCCCGTGCGGATCGTTCGGCCGTCGATGCCGCTTTGCGCCGGAACGAAGTCGCGCCACTCGGTGGCATTGCCTTCCAACGCCGGCCTCAGGCTGCGGCCCCGCTGATGCGCCGGGGGTTCGATCCCCGCGTAGTCGCACCACGTCGGCGCCAAGTCCAAACCCGAAACCAGGCGCTTGATGTCGCGCACTCCTTCGGGAAGCCGGCCCGGGCACGAGACGATCATCGGCACTTTGACGGCTTCTTCATAAAGTTTGGACTTGAATATGAAACGATGCCGCCCGCGCGATTCGCCGTGGTCCGCGGTCAGGATCACGATCGTGTTGTCCGCCTGGCCCGAGTCCTCCAGCGCGTCGAGAATCCGTCCCACCGCGCCGTCGACCATCTCCACGTAGCGATCATAGGCGTAGATATAATAGCGCCATTGCTCCTCGGTCCATTGGCCCGGCCCCAAGGCGTTTGGGCCCGCCTGCCGGAGTTTGCGCAAGCGCTCCGGCTCGGTCGGGATCTTATCGAAGTTCGGCGGAAGCGGCGGCAAGCGATCGGCGATGCCCAGCGCCCCGACGTCCTCTTTGGTCGTGTAATGCATGAAGCCCCAGTAGCAGATGTCGTGGGGATTGAGCAGGCCGGCCACGAGGAAAAACGGATCGCTCCCCCGCCGCTGGCGCAGGTAGGCCTCGCACGCCCGCGCGGTGGCCAGGTCGCCGTGCTGTCCGAGCGAAAAGCCGCCGTGGAGCATCTTAAAGCTCTTCGCCACGTCGCGCGCGGGAACGTGCCACTTTCCCACGTGCACGGATTCATAGCCCGCCTTCTCGCGCAGCCATTGCCCCATGTCGGGCAGGTCCGGAAGAATCGGCAGCTCGTTCATCACGACCCCGTTCTCGCTCGACATGCGGCCGGTCATCCAGGCGGCGCGCGCCGGGCAGCACACCGGGTCGGCGCTGTAGGATTCCGTGAACAAGACGCCGCGGCGCGCCAGGCGCTCGATGTTCGGCGTCTTCGCCCCGCACGGCCCGAAGGCGGAGTTGGCGTCGTAACTCATTTGATCGACGTTGATAAACAGAAGATTCGGCTTGCGCGGCGCCGCGGCGGCCGGGGCGCCGAACGCTCGAGGCGCCGCGGCCGCGCCCAGGCCGGCGACGCCGGCCTTCAGCAATTGGCGGCGCGTGACGGCTTTCGCGATCGCGGGCGCCGCTTTCATGTCGGGATTGTTCATTGAGGGCTCCTGTGGACGGAATGGACGCAATGGACGGGATGGACCGAATTTGGCTGTCCCCTATCCCTGACTTGCCGCAGCGCGCGGCGCCGCACCCTTCAGAAGAAACGCGCGCGTGCCGCTGGCGGCAATCAGCAGAAGGCCCTGCTCGTTGAGCCAGCAATGAAGCGGCAGCACGCCCTGGCCCGTCTGCAGGAAGCCGCGCAACGTGCAAGCGCTCCCGTTCGATGGCAATGCCGTCGTCCCGGCCGCGACGAGCCGTTGCGCCGGCCGGAGCGCTTCGAGGTCTTCAAGCATGTCGAATTCCAGCGGCGCCGCCAGGGCCGCGCCCAAACGCTGCGCCGCTTCAAGAAGCGACCAGTTGCTCGTCACGGTCGCGGCGGTCGGCTGGGCGACCGTGCGTCCGCCCTCCACCTCGATGCGCCCGTTCTTCATGGCCGCCGATTCCTCGTATTGTGTTCCCTCGACCGGTTGCCTTTTCGAGTCCAGGGTGATGGAGTCCAGAGTCCACGAACGCAGAGTCGCGGCGGCGTCGGCTTGGCAATGCAGCTGCGCCGTCGTTTGTTGCACGTATTTCGGGCTGATCAGCGACGTTTGCACGACGTGCAGGGCGAAGCCTTGCGGCTCGGGCCGGCGCCGCAGGCGCAGCGTTCCGCCGACCATGTTCCGGGGCCCGGCCGCGTCGGCGTTGTCGACGACGATCTCGTATTCCAGGTCCCACGCCCCATTCGGGTCGATTTTCAGCCCCGGCGGAGCATAGTCTCGCAGCCGCGGGCCGAAGCCGTGCAGCGAGAAGTGTAGATCCGAGTATGCGTTTTCGGGCATGGAGAGCGTTTCCTTTCTGTTTCGACAATGAGTTCATTGTGGCGCCTTCGAGCGCCGGTTGGAACGGCCGAAACCGTCGCCACGAACTTACGCCCGGATACTCGTCGTTTATGGGCGACCTACCCTGGACGGCCAAGAACCAAGACAGTTACTCCATTGACGGATCCAAGGCAGAATCGCGTGAGGTGAACCTGATCTGCATTAACCAATCCACATCGCATCGCCATAGCTGTAGAAACGATAGCCCCGCCGAACTGCCTCTTCGTACGCGGCCAGGAGGCGTTCGCGCCCCGCGAACGCCGCCGCCAGCATCAGCAACGTCGAGCGGGGCAGGTGGAAATTGGTGATCAGCGCATCTACCGCGCGAAACTCGAATCCCGGCAAGATGAACAGATTCGTCGCTCCCGCGCAAGGGCGGATTCCCTCGGGCTCGCGCGCCACGGTCTCCAGCGCGCGCACGACCGTTGTGCCCACCGCGACCACCCGCCCGCCCGCCGCCTTGGTTTGCGCGATCGCCGCGGCGGCTTCGGCGCCCAGCCGAAAGCGTTCCGCGTGCATCGGATGCTCGGCGGGATTCTCGCTTTCCACGGGCAGAAAAGTCCCCGCGCCGACGTCGAGTTCGATCCGCGCCACCCCGATTCCCGCCGCGTCGCACTGGGTCAGCAGCTCAGGCGTGAAATGCAAGCCCGCCGTCGGCGCCGCCACCGACGCGCCGGCCGCCGCGTACACCGTCTGATAGCGGTCGCGATCCGACGGCTCCTCCCACTCCGTTTTCCCCGTGTCGCGCCGGCGCGCTTTCAGAATGTATGGCGGCAGCGGCGTGTGGCCCCACGTCGCCAGCGCCTCGTCCCAGGAAAGCGCCGTGTGGAATCGGATCACGCGCTCGCCTTTGCCGGCGAACGCTTCGACTTCGGCTTCCAATTGGCACGGCGCGACAACCAACCGGTCGCCGGGCTTCGCCTTTTTTCCCGGCCGCGCGAGCGCGACCCACCGGAACGGCTCCCGCTCCTCCAACAGGAGGATTTCGATTGTCGCCCCCGTGCCGGCGCGCCGGGCGATCAGCCGCGCGGGAATCACGCGGCTCTGGTTCAAGACCAGCAGATCGCCCCGTCGCAACAGGCCGGGCAGATCGTGAAAGACCCGATGCCCCAGCTCCAGCGGCCCGTAGCGGGGCAGGACGAGGAGCCGGCTTTCATCGCGCCGTTCCGCGGGGCGGCGCGCCACCAACGCCTCGGGCAGGGCGTAGTCGAAATCAGACGTCCTCAAACGCGCCCTCCCACTCCTCTTCCACCGCCTCGCCGTTTCCGCGCCCTTTCCTCCATTCGCGCAGCCGGACGGCCGCCGGCAGCAGGGTCGCCGATCCCAGGAAAGCGAACGCATTGCCGAAGATCATTAACAAACCAAGATGGCGGAACCCCGCGTAGTTGGCAAAGGCCAGGCCGCCAAACCCGACGGCGATGGCCAGCGACGTGGTCAGCATGGCCCGCCCCACCACCGTCAGCGAATGCCCCATGTCCTGCTTCTCGTCGTAGCGGTGCAGGAAGTGCAGGTTGTGATCGATGGCGAAAATCGCGATCAGCGGCAGGAGCATCAGCGTGTAGAAATGCAGGTGAATGTCGAGCAGCGCCAGCGCGCCGAACACCCAAATCATCACGGCGACGACCGGCGCCGTGGTCCACAGCGCCTTGCGCGCCGACCGAAAGTGAAGCCCCATGGCCAGAACGAGGATGGCCAGCGCCGCCAGCGCGACGCGCGCCACGACCTTGCGCACGCCGGGCGCCATTTCGTGGCCCATCAACGCGTCGCCGGTGAACCGCACGCCGCCCACGCCGCGGGCCGCCTCTTTCAGGAAGCGCGTCAGCCCGTCGCCTCCGAACGATTCCGGGGTCGGATAGATGGCGGTCACGACGGTGTAGCGGCTCAGCCCGCTTTCGCTCTTCCGCGAAGGTTCGGCCAGCAGATAGCGGCGCACCGCCGCGCCGAACCGCATGTCCGTCGCGGTCTGGCCCTCCAGCTGAAGGAAGTCGGCGTCTTCGGGCAGCGCCTGCGCGCGTCGAACCAGATCCACGATCGGCGCAAACATCTCCGCCGGCATCCCATGGCGCGCCGCCGCTTGCGCCAGCCGGCCGGCCAGCGCCGGAACGTCGATGGCCCTCGCCTGACGGCGGAATTCCGTCTGCGTCGCCACGGACGGCAGCACTCGCCGCAGCGAATCGATGGAAATCAGATGATACTCCTCCTTCAGTTCCAGCAGATTCCGGAACAGCCGATCGTTGCGCTCCAACGCGTCCTGCAGGCCTTCGGCGCTGACCAGCGCCAGCACGGGGTGCGACGGCGTCGGCATCTCCTTGGCGTCTGGGTAGGGGCGGTAGTAGTCCGTGTTCATCACCGGCTGTTCGGAGGGCGGCACATAGGGCGGCGGCGTCTCGCGGTGGTGCAGCTGCAACGTCCAATACGCGAAATACGAGGTCAGGAGGAACCCTAGCGCCAACGTCGCCGCGGGGTAGTTGGCGACCACGGCGGCCAGCCGGTCCAATCCCAGCCGGGGCAGTTCCAGGTGTCGCGCCCGCCCCTGGCGCTGCCGCGCCTTGAAGGAGATCATCACCGGCAAGACCGTGAAGGTTGACAGCATCCCGCACAGGACGCCGAAGGCGGCCACCGTGCCCAGTTCGCGCAGGCCCTCGAACGGCGTCAGGCGCAGCGTGCCGAACAGCGTCGCGCCCGTCAGCGCGCTGGTCAGAATCCCGCGGCCCGTGCGGACAAACGCCACCTCCAGCGCGCGCGGATAGTCCAGCGTGCGATACAGCTCGTCCAGGAAGCGGTTGTAGATGTGGAGGCAGAACTCGAATCCCAGCGCGATGGCGACGAACACGAAGATCAGCGTCGCCGCGGTGACCTGCGCATAGAGCATTCCCGCCAATCCAAGAGTCCAGTCGATGCCGAACGCCACCGGCAGCAGCACGTAGAAAATGGCCTCGACCTTGCGAAACACGACGATGAACAGCAGGAGCATCAGCACCAGG
>JAPLSS010000983.1 GCA_026398515.1 Candidatus Sumerlaeota bacterium
CCGAACAAGGAATGTCGAAGGACACAGTTCCTCCGGGCCGGCTTCCCTTCCCCGCGCCCAAGATTTCCGACTTCTGAATTTCCTGTTCAACATTCGGCATTCATGGCGCCTCTCCTATCGCCGCGGCGAGACGGTCTTGGCGAGGAGGGCGGCCAGCTCCGGCAGCGTCATCTCGATGGCCGGCCCGTCGGGCGTATCGATGACGCGCGGCTCCAGGGTCAATTGGCTGTTCGAGAGCGTCTTGGCCGTCGTGGCGAAGTCCTCGCCCAGCGCCGCCAGCCCCTTCGCGTCCGTTCCGCCTTGCAGGCGTGGATAAAGGACCAGGCGCGTCGCCGTCGGACCGGGCCACAGGTCCAGGCGCGCCCGGGCGGGTTGCTCCAGCAGACCGAGCCATTCGCGCGCCTTGGCGACCAGTTGCATGGCCAGGGGAGTGGAGCGCGGAGTCAGAATCTTCGCCAGCGCGCCGTCCATGCGTCCTTGCGCGTCGACGAGAGCCACGTCCACCGGCGCCGGGCCGCTCAGAACGCTCGTCAGCATGGGGTCTCTCTCGGCGCCTTGCGCGCCGGCCATGGCCTGATCCAGCCACGCCTGGTCGTTCGATAGAAACACCTGGGTCTTCCACAGCGCGCCGTGCCAGCCCAGCCCAGGCAGGGTGAAGCGCTGGCCCAGCGCGCCGGGCGCCTCGCGCGACCACGTGGCCGAATCGCCGAGCGCCCCCTTCAAGGCTTTCGCCAGAAGCGTCTGGGCGCGTTTCAAGTTCGCCACCAGGGCCCAGGAAACGCGCGGGGCCTCCGGGTCGATGCGCGCGACGAGGAGAACGCGCGGATGGAGGAAGAGATGAGACGCCTTCAGGAGGACATCGAGCAGTTTCTGGATTTCCGCGGACCGATGGCTCAGATTCGGCGACAGGATTTGGATCAGTTGCGCCAAATCCACGGACGGAGCGTCCAACGCCACGCTCGCCGCGGCGTCGGAGTCCGCCGGAATCCAGGCGTCCAGCGGCGGGTTGGGATAGGGGCGCAAGAAGAACATATAGGTCAACGCGGCCAGCAACAGGAGGGCCGCAAACGCGATCAAGGCAATCCCGCAGCCGATTCGACGCCTGGCGCGAATCCGCC
The DNA here is from genome assembly GCA_026398515.1 of Candidatus Sumerlaeota bacterium. GTDB lineage: Bacteria > Sumerlaeota > Sumerlaeia > JAPLSS01 > JAPLSS01 > JAPLSS01. The sequence goes on from JAPLSS010000983.1 coordinate 1,119, forward strand.
GCTCCGTCTCCGACACCGCCATGGCGCGCAGCCCCACTCCGAATCGTGGCGCGGAAAACCGCGTGTGTAGCAAACGCCCAGAGTCCGCAGAGTATACGAGCGCGACGGCCTATGCCACGAAAAACGGCTTCTCGATCACCCGGCAAATCGCGTGACAGAGATTGACGGCCCTTCGGGTCGCCCGGAAGCTGACACAACCTTGGGACTCCCTATTCTCCGTTCTTGCAGCGGTTGAACGCCTGGAGGCGCCCTCGCGACCCCGCGCGGCGACGAGAAAAAAAGAAGCGGGCGAGCGCCTCCTCGGCCTCGCCCGCTTGACAAAAGGGATCATTTGCTACGCAGCAAATGCGTGCCTCCAAGCTTACTGCTTCACACGATAGACATCGCCTGCGCTATTCGTGCCGTTGGTCGGGTCGTAGGTGTAGCACCCGTTCGGCCCTTTGTCCGCAATCAGGGTGGTCGACGGCTGCGTAACGTAGGGCACGTACACCGCGTACACCGTTTCGTTCAACTGCATGGCCTTGCCTTCATCCACGTCGGGACCCGGGCTGTACAGAATCCAGCCGAGGTTGCCCGGATCGGAGTAGTAGCCCGCCACGGCGCCACGGGTGCTCATGAACGGGTCGCTGGGGATCGACGACATGTACGCCACCGGCGTGGTCAGGCTCATCATGGCGTCGGTCAGATTGGTCTTGATGGCAAAAGAACGAATCGCGGCCGCGGTACAGGTGGTGCCGCCCTTGGGCGTCAGGCCATAGTTCACATTAAACTTCATCTTGGGAATCCCATCGGGATAGACGAAATTTGGGTTGGCTTTGTTCGGATCAGCGCCCCATGCGGGATAGCAATTGTTGTCGACGTAGTATGATTCCAACGCAGCCGCTAGGGACCGCTGGTCGGACTTGACGCGGGAGACTTTCGAGCGGATCTGCGCTTCCAAAAAGTTCGGCACGGCGATGGCCGCAAGGATCGCGATGATCGCGACGACGATGAGCAGCTCAATAAGCGTGAACCCCTTGATTTTTTTCATGGGTGTTCCAAGCCTTTCGACAGAGGAAAGAATTGGCTTTTAGTCCGGACGAATGGATTCGCGTTATACTATGGCCGCCATCCTTCAAAAGTGTCAAGGGATTTTTCAGGTTTGGCGGCGTAAATAATCCGGCGGCCAAGAGTCGGGGGGAAAATCGCCCATCCCCAGCGAAATCCGGCTTTTGCAGGGCGCCTTGCCGAACGAAGAGGGCCGCGGGCTGCACGGGCGGCGCCATCGGACGATCCCCCGCCTACCC
>JAPLSS010001007.1 GCA_026398515.1 Candidatus Sumerlaeota bacterium
GAACCGGCACTCGGGAATGAGCGACCCGGCGCTGCCGGCCAAATGGCAAAGCGGCGGACGCGGCGAGAGATGGTCCACGAGGTTCGATAGGCGCCGAGCCTGGCGAAGCGAAAGGTCGCGGTCCGTCTCGCCATCCACAAGATGCGAATACACGCCCTCGAGCGCGACGGAAGGGCACTGCGCGATGGCGCGGAGCGTGTCGTCCTGCTGCTCGGCGGGCAGGCCGATGCGGCCCATGCCGGTGTCGACCTTTAGATGCACCCGGGCGCGGCGATTGCGAGCGGCGGCGGCTTCGGCGACCGTGCGAAGGCTGCCCGCTTCCACAACGGTTAGCGTCAGGTCGGCCTGAACGGCCCGCGGCGCTTCGTCGCTTCCGGCGATTCCGAAGACCAGGATGGGCGTCCGGATTCCCGCCTGCCGCAACTCCAGTCCTTCGGCCGCCGACGCGACGCCGAAGTAATCCGCCCCTTCGCTTTCCAATGCGCGGGCGCAACGCAGGGCGCCGTGGCCGTAGGCGTCTTTTTTCAGAGCGAACAAGCAGCGGACGCCGACCCGCCGGCGAACGGCGCGCGCGTTGCGGCGCAAGGCCTGCAAGTCCACGTCCACGCGGATTCGCGGCAAGAAGGAGGGGCTGGTCGACGGCGCGTCCATACGTCTCTTCGCGGCGGTTGTTGGAAAGAACCGCCAGATGATCGTCAGCGATCGGCGGCTGAGTCAAGGGCGAGTAGGCCCGGCCGGCCCAACCGAGCGCGTTTCCCATCAGCGGAAACGAAGAAGAGTCCAGTCGGGCCGACCGGACCTACTTGCGCGCGGCGGCCTCGACGAACGCCGTGAAGATGGCCTCGTGGCGCGGCTCGCCGGCCAGGCTCTCCGGGTGCCATTGAATGCCGAGAACGAAGGGACGCGAGGGGTCTTCAATCGCCTCGATCACGCCGTCGGGCGCGTGGGCCGAAGCGATCAACCCCTTCCCCACGTCGCGAACCGCCTGATGGTGCGAGGTGTTCACGTCGAGCGGCTCGACGCCGAGGATGCGGCTGAGGAGAGTCGCCGGTTCGATTTGGACCGAATGGCGCGGCGATTGCGACACGGCCTTCAGGCGGTGCGGCACGGTGGAATCCGGCCGTTCCGCCGGGAGATCCTGATACAGGCCGCCGCCATAGTGGACGTTCAGCGTCTGACAGCCAAGGCAGATTCCCAAAACCGGGAGGCCCATCGCCAGCGCCTCGGCCAGAATGGCCTCATCGAACACCTCGCGGCGCGGATGAAGCGGCGTGGACAGGGGCGATGACTCGGCGCCGTAGCGGCCAGCGGCGATGTCGGCTCCGCCGATCACCAGCAGGCCGCCGGCTTGCGACAACGCCTCGCGGATGTGTTGGGGCGATTCCATAGGCGCCACAACCATCGGCAAGCCGCCCGCCCGGAGAACGGAATCCGTATAGTTGACGCTCACGGAAAGGGACGGCCGCTTCGAGTCGGCGGGCGTGAGGCTGGCGGTGATGAGGATGCGGGGCAACATGGAGGGTTCTCGATTTTGGATTCCCAATGTTCAATCCGTTTGTTCCGTGTGTTCCGTTGGCCAACTCCCCCTCCGCCGAGATTCTCAATAGGAATGCTCGGCGTCGGGGAATTCGCCGCTCTTGACTTCCTTGACGTATTGATCAAACGCCTTGCGCATTTCCGCGCCGACCTGGGCGTAGCGTTTGACAAACTTGGGCTTGAAGCGTTCAAACATCCCGAGCATGTCGTGCGCGACGAGCACCTGGCCGTCGCAGCCCGGCCCGGCGCCGATGCCGATCACCGGGACTTCCACCGTCTCGGCGATCCGGGCGGCCACGTCGCTGGGGACCTTCTCCACGACCAACGCGAAGATGCCGTTGTCCTGGAGGACTTTGGCGCTTTCGATGAGGGCCTGCGCCTCCTCGGGCGTGCTGCCCTGCATCGTGTAGCCGCCGAACTTGTAGACCGACTGCGGCGTCAGGCCGATGTGGCCCATGACGGGGATGCCGCTGCGGACGATGCGCCGGATGGTGGTGGCCATCGCCCGCCCGCCTTCGAGTTTGACCGCGTGCGCGCGGGCCTCCTGGATGAAGCGGCCGGCGTTGGCCAGCGCCTGGCTGGGCTCGACCTGGTAGCTCATGAACGGCATGTCGCCGACGACCAGCGCGCGTTTCGCGCAACGAGCGACGATTTCGGTGTGGTAGATCATCGCCTGCATGGTCATCGGCAGGGTGTTCTCGTAACCGGCGAACACCATGGCCACGCTGTCGCCGACCAGGATGATGTCCGCGCCGGCCTCGTCGATCATCTGCGCCATCAGGCAGTCGTACGCCGTGAGCATGGCGATCTTCTGGCCGTTGGCCTTCATCTCGCGGAGGGAATCGGCGGTGACGCGTTTGGGAGCCATGGAAGAATGCCTTCCGGGAAGGGATGGCGCGGAGCTTCGATCCGCGGGCGCTCCCAAGTCAACGGCAAAGCCGCGGCGGCATTGGACTCATAAGTCATATCGGACCTCTACGTCATATCAGTCCGATAGCCCGCCAGCGCGTCCGCCCATCAATCTTTCTTCTCCGCTTCTTCCTCTTCCTCGTGATGATGCAGGGAGAGGCCCAAATGCGTGACGACGCCGAACTGGACCATCCACGACACGGGGACGATGAGCAGCAGGAGGCGGGCATCGTGCAGATTCAGCCCGTTGCTGATCAGCGTGGCGCCGAAGATGGCGGTGGTCAGGATGATGATCTGGCGGTGAAGAAAGATGAACAACCCGGCGCCGACGAGCCCCCCGACGACGCTCGACGCCACGGACGCGAAAGACCCTTGCCAGTCCGACACGAGCGCGATCTCGTAGCCGAACAGCAGCCCCAACATTGCGCCCATGAGCGCCAACGCGCCGAAATGGAGGCGGCGCAACGCAAAGACGCCGAGGATCACCCCGATGAGCGCCGCCAGAGCCAGCATGATCTCCTCCTGTCCGGTCAGCGGAGCCTTGCCGATGAACCGCGACACCAGCAGGACAGCCAACCCCGCGCCGGTCGCCGCTCCGACGACGTGGATGCCGGCCCAGTACAGCGCCCAGCCGAACAGGCAAAGCGCGGCGCCCGCGGCGACCAGCAGCCAATCGGGGGGTGGAGCCATAAGATCGCTCCGGGGAAATCCGAGAACCCGCGGCGCCGCGGGTTCGGAGCGCGACCTAAAGGCAAAGGCCGCGCTCCGAACCCATGGCGCCTTACTCCTGCACGCTGACGATCACCGCGGTCACGTTGTCGATGCCGCCGTTGAGATTGGCCTGTAGAATGATCTCGCGGCAGGCCTTGGCCAGATCCCCCAAATTCTCCGTGAGAATGTGTTGGAGTTCTTCGTCGCACACCATGCCCGACAATCCGTCGGAGCACAACAGGAACAGATCGCCTGGGGCGACGTCCACGCTCGCCGAATCGATCTCCAGGGTGGGCCGGTTGCCCAGCGCGCGGGTGATGACGTTGCGCCAGCGGTGGCTGCGCGCCTCTTCCTCGGTGATGAATTTGCCCTGCAGCTGCTCGTTGACCCAGGAGTGGTCGCACGTCAGTTGTTCGAGCCGGCCGCCGCGCAGCCGGTACAGGCGCGAGTCGCCGACGTGGGCCGCCGCGGCGCGCCCATCGTAGAACAGGAGGCCGACGATGGTCGTGCCCATGCCGCCGTAAGCGCGGTTCTCGCTGGCCTGGTCGCAGACCGCCTGATTGGCCAGTTGAATCGCGGCCACCAGGGCGTTCTCCATTCCGCTCAGGTTGGGGTTGGCCTCGATCGGCCAGGTCAGATTGGGGTCGTCGTGGAAGGTTTGGATGAACTCGACAATGGAGGAGACGGCGGTGGAGCTGGCGATCTCGCCCGCGGCGTGGCCGCCCATGCCATCGGCGACAATGTAGAGGCCCAACTCGTCGTTGCAGGTGAAGAAGTCCTCGTTGCGACTTCGCTTCAACCCCATGTCGGTCAGGCCGCGGGAAAAGACTCGCATGGACGCCGGCGCTTTCGATAGGTTTTGCTGGAGGCTTCGAGCAGGCGGAAGTCCCGACCCGAAGCTCCTCTTGGCAATCGCCAACCTCCTGCTTTATCTTATCGGGGCGAATTTCGCGGAGTCAAGATCCGGGGGGCGTTTTTTGCGGGAATCCAGAGCGCTTTGAGTGGCGCAGGCTTTCCGCCCTGTGACCGGCGCCCACTCCGGTTTGGCCCCGTCACAGGCTGGAAGGCCCGCGCCACTCAAAGGCGTCGCTCCGAACTCCTGAGGGGATCATCTCATGAAACCATCTTGGCCGATCTGGGCCGTCTTGTGTCTGGCGTTCCCGATAGCGAAGGTCGCGCCGGCGGAAATCCATTGGACCGGCGCCGATTTAGCGAGGTTGGGCGGGCTGGGCGCCAGGGCGGCGCCGTCCGTGAAAACGACTCAGGGCCAGAGCGGGACGGCGTTCGAGTTTTCGGACGGCGGCATCGAGTGCCCGATGAACGGCGCGCTGACGGCGGCGGCCGGAGCCGTGGAGATCGCGTTTCAAGTTCCCGACGACTGGCCGGCGAAAGAGGACCGGGCGTTGTTCCACGTGGGGCAGGAGCCGCACACGCACGTGACGCTCTTCTTTCGCGGAGGGCAGTTGATCGCCGTGTACAAGGGCGACGTGGACCACTACGCATCGATCAGCAATCCCGCCGCTCGAACGTGGACGAAGGGGTCGTGGCACAGCCTTCAATACTCCTGGCAGGCCCGCGGCGAGGAAGTCGATTTCTTCCTGCGAGTCGACGATCGGCTGGCGGGAATGAACACGGGGAAACTGATCGCGCGCTGGCCGGATCGGTTTTACATCGGCCAGCGCAATCAGGGGGCCGCGCCGTGGAAGGGATTGATCGAGAGCGTGCGCCTGTCGCCGCGGCCGATGGCGTTGCCCGAAGCGCAACCGGGGAACTGGACCATCGAGGTCGACGCCTCGAAGAGCGCCGGCCCGTGCTACAACTTCTGGTCGATCTCGAACTTCACCAGCGAGGACATGTTCGCCCAGCCCGAGATGCGCGAGAAGATCGCCCGGTCGCATCCGTTCATGAAATACGTGAATTGCGTCCGGCTGCTCGGCGGGCGCAGCGACGGGAAGAACGAATGGTTCAAGGGCGTGGATGAACAAGGCAAGGTTGTTTGCGATTTTGCGCCGTTGATCTCGTACCTCAAGGGCATCCAGGACTG
>JAPLSS010000054.1 GCA_026398515.1 Candidatus Sumerlaeota bacterium
TGCCGAGCTTGTCGGCGTGTTTGAAATAGGCGGCGGTGTATTTTTTCGCGATCTCCCGCGCGCTCGTCCCCTCTTCTCGCGCGCGGTTTATGATCTTGTCGTCGATGTCCGTCAGGTTCTGCACCAGGGTGACTTGGTAGCCGCGATATTCCAGGTAGCGGCGGACGGCGTCGACGACGACGAAGTTGCGCGCGTTGCCAATATGAAAATAGCCATAGACCGTCGGGCCGCAGTTGTAGATGCCCACGCGCGGCGGATGAAGCGGCTCGAATCGCTCCTTCGTTCGCGACAGGGTGTTGTAGATCTGTATCGTCATGGCCGAAATGCGGCTCCGTTAGGGAGAAAAAAACTTGAAGGAATCAGCGATCTCGCTTATAGAGGCGCCGCCGGGAAGCGTCAAGACTGTTCCCAAAGGAGAGAAGTCTGGAGCCGGAAATCGTGAATCCGAAATAGGTTAGCCAGCGCTCTGCCGGTTTTTGCCCATGTCGATTGCGCTGGATCCGTTGGACGGTTGCGGTAGAATCGCGGAGAGAAGAGAGGAACGCGGCCCGTGAGCAGGGGAGAATGGCCTCCACCGCAATTCCTAATATCAAAGAGGACGCTCTGATCCGTTTGCGCGAGCGCGCCTCGGCCCACGCACGGACGCCTGAAGCCGAAGCGAAGGCAATCTTGGAAGGGGCCCTGCAAGCGACGCCTGCCGCCGTGTGGGACCAGGTCAATGCGTTTCGCGATCGCCTTGCCGATTCAGACCGGTCCTTCACTGACAGCGCTGAGTTGCTCCGCGAGGACCGCCAACGATGAGCGTTTTCGTCGTGGATGCCAGCGTCGGGCCAAAGCGGTTCGTGCTCGAAGTGTTTCAGGCCGACGCTCAACAGTCTATGACTGTCCCGATCTCGCACTGGCAGTCCAACTTGGCGGATGCATGGCGACGGCGGACAAGAGGCTCTCCAACGCGCTGGCGGCGACCTCGCGGGCCGCGCATGTGTGCTGGGTTCAGGAGGCGCCGTGACGGCGGCGCAGGGCCGGCGGCGATTCTCCGGGATGCGCTCTCCGCGCGCGTTTGCCTCCCATCGCGCGACGGCCCGCACGTTTCCCTTGACCGCATGCGCCATTGCTCCGATATTTATAGGTTAGCGCTTGGCGGTTCTTCGCATCAAGCGCTGGCGGGTCGAGTCGCGGCCGTGCGCAACGCCGTCGGTCCAGGGAGATGGTCTTGGGCGAAAGCGTCATGAAGGAGCCGGACATGCTCGCCCTTCGCATGAGATGCGCGCTACGGGCGGTTCCGTTGTTGCTGGCATGGAGCGCAACGGCGTGGTGCGGGCCGTTGTTCACGGACAGCTTCGAGGGCGCCGGACGCCCGCCGTCCTGGGTCACCTTCAACGCCCCCTCCGAGCAATTCTGGACCGTGTTCAGGGGCCAGCTGGTTTCGGGCAACGGCCACGAGATCGTGGCCGACGAGGGCCGCAGTTACGCTGTCGTATCCGTCGCCGACGCGGAGGGCTGGCTCGACTCCGTGGTCTCCGTCGACGCTTGGATGTCGGACCGCAACGGACGCCTCGGCATCGTCGCCCGTTGGAAAAGCCCCCAGGAGCACATCGAAGGGTCGCTGGAGTTCAACGAAGGCCGGCGCACCGCGCGCATCGTCCGCGCCTCGATGAACGCGCTGGGGACCGAGCCCGAACGCACAACTCTCGCCGAAGGCGACACCGAGCACGCCCGTCTTGCCATTCCCGTCATGAATGGCGGCAATAGCCCCGGCGATGCGCACCGGATCGCCCTGCGGCTGAATGGGCCGGAAATCGTCCTTTCGGCGGATGGCGTTGTCCTCCTGCGCGCCGAAGACCCGCAGCCGCGGCCCGGCGCGGCGGGTCTGATGATCCAACAAGCGTTCGCCTATTTTGGCGCCTTCCGCGTCGACCCGCCCAACGGGGAAAGCGAATCCCCGCCCGGGGAATCCGCCGTCGGCGCCGAGCCG
>JAPLSS010000227.1 GCA_026398515.1 Candidatus Sumerlaeota bacterium
CACGATTCCTGTTCAATCTCAAAGCATATCCGCCAAGGAAGACGGTCTAGGATGCCCCAGAAAAGCGATTGGAGGGCCGAGATGACCTGATGATACCTTGCCATCCGCGCCACGAAGGGCTGGGCGCCAGCGCCCGGTGGACGGCACGAAAAAGGCCGCCCCGGTGAAGGACGGCCCATGAGCCGCCTCTGCATGTGATCGTCGATCCTACGGCCCTATGGTCGCATCCTGCGCGGCCTCGTGGCCTACGCCACGACCACCCAGGCGAGGCCGTGCGCGTGCGCCTCCAGCGTCCCCGTCGCCGCCTGTCCCTCTGGGCCGGCGGACCATCCCCCGTACGCGAAAAGCCGGGCCAGCCCCGCCGATGGGGACCAGCCCGGCCCGTGCCCCTCCCCAAAGTGTATCCGGTTTTTATCCGGCGAGAAGTCGGAATCGGGCCGAAATGAGGCCGAACGAAGAGAAGAGCGCTATCGAGGAGACCCTTGGGAAACCCTTGCAAACATTGAGTTTTTGATGGAGCGGGAGACGGGATTTGAACCCGCGACATTCTGCTTGGAAGGCAGAAGCTCTACCACTGAGCTACTCCCGCCCAAACGAGGCAAGCCACGTACTTAATAGTCAACCGGCCGGCGCGTGTCAAATGATTCCTGCCGGCGCGCAAGGGCGTGTGCGTCTTGCCGCGCAGGGCGTTGGGTCTGAGAAAGCATCAGGCCTGCCGGAGAGCAAGGCTAATGGCGTGTGCGTCTTGCCGCGCAGGGCGTTGTGTCTGATGGCGCGCTCGGCAACCGCGGACTTCAGGGGCGCGCCGCGCCATCACGAGCGACGCGCCGCACGACGCGCCGCACGACGGGGCGCGCCCAGGGATGGACGCGAATCGACACGAATCGAAGACAGGGGCCCCGTGCGTCGGAGCGGGCCTGGCGGCGGACCTAGATTCGAGCCTTTTGGACTTGCTCGAGAATCCAGGGATAAGTCCGGCGGATTCCTTCCTCCAACGAGACCTTCGACTTCCAGCCGAGGGTCTCGATCTTGTCGACGCGGAAATTGCGCGCGCGCACTCCGACGGGCCCCTCGACGTGTTTGATTTTGATGGTTTTTCCCGCCACTTCGGTCACGATGCGCACCAGATCATTCACGGAAACGTATTCCCGGCGGCCGATGTTGAGCGGCTCGCCGCAGTTGGAATCCATCAGCAGGCAAATGCCGTCGACCATGTCATCGATGTAGGTGAAGGCGCGCATGGCGCTCCCGTCGCCCCAGACCTCGATGGTTCCGCCGTCCCGCGCCTCCGCCAGCTTCCGGCAGATCGCGGCGGGCGCCTTCTCGCGGCCCCCGCGCCAGGTCCCTTCCGGGCCAAAGGAGTTTTGGAACCGCGCGATCCTGACCACCAGACCCTGGTTGCGCCCGTAGGCCTGGGCCATCCGCTCGGCGTAGAGTTTCTCCCACCCGTATTCATTGTGCGGGTGGGCGGGGTAGGCTTCTTCTTCCGACAGTTCGGGTTCGTCGGGCCGCATGTCCCGATACACGCACGCGGACGAGGAGAAGAAATACCGGTTCACACCCATCCGGGCCGCGCTATGGATCATGTGGATGTTGATCAGGGCGCTGTTGTGCATGATCTCGCATTCCGAGGACTCGATGAAGCCCATGCCTCCCATGTCCGCCGCCAGCTGATAGACCTCGTCGAACGAGCCGTCGGGAACGGTCAACGCGGCAACGCACTTCTCCTCCTGGCGAAGGTCCAGCAGCCGGAACTCATCCGCCGCGGTTTCGGCGAACTCCGGCCGCTTCAGATCGGCCCCGCGCACCCAATAGCCATCCTGCTTCAGCCGCTTGACCAGGTGGCTGCCGATGAACCCTCCCGCTCCGCAGACCAGCGCCTTGCGCATATTCGGAATCTCCCATGCAGGTGGAATCGCTCCATGCGAATCTTCGGCGAATTCTCAGAGGATATGGCCACGGCCGGTGGCCAATGTCTTATGTACGGGCGGGGGACGCCGATTGGCAAGAGGAATCCAATCCACGCGGGGTGCGTCCCGCAGAGTAGCTTCGTTCCTATGGATTGGGGTTCCTGGGAGCGGCGCCCCATATATTGAAGCTACATCGCGGGATGCACCCATCCACGCGTTGCAGGCGCCTTCGTCCTTCACACAGCGCCCCGCTCCCCCTACCATGCGCCCGGAAAATCGAAACACCGCGGTCCGATGATTGGAACTGGAGCGCTCCGCGCCGGGGGGGAGTTCAGTGTCCTTCGCCAAATTCCGTCGCCGTTTCGCGCAACGTCATCCCGGTTGGTATTTCGTGGCGCCGGCGGTCCTGTGCGCGGCGGCCATTTTCTGGGCATCGGGCCTGACGGGAAGCCAGATTCCCGATCTCGGATTCAGTATTCCCTTTGCGGACAAGTACGAGCACATTATCGCCTACTCGGTGTTCGCGGCGCTGCTGGCCCGCGCGTTGGCCAAAGGCGGACCGCTGACGCGGCGGATGGCGATGGTCTGCGTGGTGGTCGCCGCGCTCTACGGCGTCACCGACGAGTTCCACCAGATATTCGTCCCTGGGCGCTTCTGCTCGGCCGTCGATTGGACGGCCGACGTCGTCGGATCGGCGGTCGGGATCATCGCCTATTGGGCGACTTCACGGCGAAGCGCGCGAGTCCCAGCCGCTGAATTCGGGGAATCCCAGCCGCTCCCGCCCAAGTGAGTTGGGATTGTCGAGAGAGGCGGGACCGTTTGGGCCTCCAAGACGTGGGCCCGGACGCGCCCGACGCGTGAAGAGCCGCCAACGGAACAGGAGAAGAAGAGTCCAACCTGCCCAGAAGATCGCCGCGCTGGGCCTTGCCCAGATGAGACGCCGAAAGCATCCGCGCTCCTGCGCGCCGGGCGCATCCCGGATCAGCGGCGGTCTGTGCGCCCGTGGTTCCTGCTTTGCCTCCTCATCGTCACGCCGATCGGCTTCGCGACGAAGTTCTATTCCGGACCGGGGTCCGATTGGTCCCGGGATTATGCGGGAGGCCTTCTCTACGAGGTCTTTTGGATTCTTCTCGTTCTCGCGGTCTGGACGCGTTTCAGGCCGGCCGCCGTCGCGGGCGTCGTGTTCGTTGCGACGAGCGGCTTGGAGTTTCTGCAACTGTGGAAACCGCCCAGCGTGCAGGCCATCCGCGGCACGTTTCTCGGCCGGACGTTGATTGGGACCACATTCTGCTGGGGGGATTTCCCTTACTATGCCGTCGGCTGCGTCATGGCGGTTCTCATCATCCGATGGGTCCGGTTGCGGGTGTGACCTCTTGTCCGCCGGCGTGCGCCGATGTATTGCCCTCCATCGTGACGCGCTGTGTGGATCCTTCATCCACAACGATGGCCTGGCCGGAATCGCCCGGCCAGCCCTCGATGCGGTTTCCCTGAATATCGACGTCCGAGGCGTTGTAGACGCGAATGGCCGGCGAAGGCGTCTGGCCCGCCGCAACCTCGCCGAGTTCAAACGTATTGTCGCGGACCTGGGCGCCGCTGACGCACCCGAGGTTCAACGCAGGCATCCCGCGCCAGCCGAAAAACCGATTGTTCTCGAACAGGAGATTCTGATTCCCCTGCCAGGGCACGACCTTGGCCTGCTGCAACTGCGACTCCTTGCGCCCGATGATGCCGGTCATGACGCTGGCGACGACCCCGGAGAACTCGACCAACCCGCGCGGATCCGCCACGAAGCAGTCGCGGAAGGTGTTGCCGCGCACGGCGATATTCCTCGACGCAAAGCCGTCGCTGTCGTACAGGCCCACGTCGGCGTTGATGAACAGGATGGCCTGCGCGCACGTCCCTTCGAATTGATTGTTCTCGATCACGCCATCGTGGCTTTCGCACAAGACCCCCCAGCGGCGGACGTTGCGCACGATGGTGTCGCGCACGACAAACCCCGCGCCGACCGTGTCGTCGTTGTAGAAAATCGGCGAGCCCCACTCGGTTCCGGGCTGGACGCCGGGCAGGTCGCGATCGATAACGACGGTCCAAGGCGTCCCGAGCGCCGGGAATCGCTTGGCCTGTTCGTTTTCCGCCGAGACGACCTTCGCCTCGCCGATCAGCTGGCCAGCCATCGGATCATAGACTCGCAGGGTGTCATCCGGTTGCACGGGAAACGCGCCCGCCAGGCCCTTCACGTCGGGCCGCGGCTGCAGGACAAGCGTCCGGTCGTCGATCTTCCGGACGCAGTTGGCGCCTTTGGTCTTGAAGATCAGGCAGTCGTCTCCGATAGCGTCGAACTCGCAGCCCTCGATCCACGGGCCGATCCGATTCATCACGCAATAGATGCCGTCGGCGCCCGTGCCGTGCCACATCTCGTCGCGCGGGACCGTGCGGCAGCGGAGGAAATTGAGGAGCGAGCATTGCAGGGGAACGTAGCTGACCGCCGGCGCGGAGAAGATGCGGATGTCGGCGAAGGTGCAGCGGGAACAGTAGATGGGGCAGAACACGGGCGCGCCGTTGTCCCGGGCGATCTGCACGTAGGGGTCGCCGGGCGACACGCGGTCAATCGGATACCACTTCGCGAACTGGACTCGGAAGGTCCGTTCTCCTTCCTTCCGCCAATCTTCGAGATTGGCAACGTTCGGCAGCCCGCGCTTGGGCCGACGCGGGTTCTCCTTGTCCTTGATTACGGCCCAGCGATGGGTCCCCGTTCGGAAGTATTCCTCCTCGATGCTCGGGAACCCCGGCGACAGTTCCACGACGAGCGAGTGATCCGCCGCATCCACGGATTTCACCCACCCCTGCGTGACCGGCCGCGGATCGTAGTCGATGGACAGGTTGCGGACGATCACGCGCTCGCTCACCGAAAGCCGCAGGAAGCCTTTTTGCGGATTGTGGATGACGATCTCGGCGCCATGGCCGTCGATGACAAGGTCCTTGGCGCCATTGACCGCAAGCGCCAGGCCACCCTTTCCCGACGGGTTGAGATCGTACCGCCCCTCGCCAAACGCAACCTCCGCCGCCGCGCCGCATTGCGCCGCCGCCGTCATCGCCGCCTGAATCCCCGCCAGATCGTCGGCGCCGTCATCCGCCTTCGCGCCGTAGTCCTCGACATGAAAGGTCTTCTCCACGTTCAGATCGCGCAACGGCTCCTCGCGCGGCGCCGCCGACTCCGAGGCGGGTGAGAGGCGTGACATTGGCACTAGCGTTGCCCCCAGCAAGAGAACCCTCAGCGCGCTGCGGCATGGGAGACGTCGCATTGGTGTGGACTTCCTTGGGCCATTATCCCGGGCGCGCAACGATTCCTCAGCGGCCCGCAAGACTTCAACCTTTTTTGCCGCAAGCGCCTCCCGTCGCGCAAGGAAGAAACCGTCTCATGGACCCTCGGCTCACCCGGAAACCAACGAAAATGGGGGGTAGGGAGTCCCCATTTGGCGCGCGGCTTCCCCGGATCGGCACGAGTTAAGCGCTTAGGCGGCGGCCATGATCGCCGGAGGGCTGGGCGCCGCCGCCCTCGGGCTGGCAACCACGCTGGCCGAAGCGTCGGAGCGAATCATGAACGCCCTTGCCTGGTGGACTCCGGCGGGGCCGCTGAGCGGAGCGATGGTCTTCTTCGCCGCGTGGGCGGCCTTGCACTCGATCTTCCGCGGAAAGAGCGTGAATTTCCTCTGGGCCACGGTGATCGCGTTTGTCCTGCTCGGCCTTGGCCTGGTGGGGACCTTCCCGCCTTTTTACGGCCTCTTTGCCGCCAAGTGACCACGTCTTTCGTGGCGCAGGCTTTCCAGCCTTCGCAGCTGCGAACTCCGTATTGCGGAGAGCGCAGGCTGGAAAGCCTACGCCACAAGAAACGCCTGCGCGCTTTTGTCCAGCGCTTTTGTCCTTGCCCGCGGGCGCTGATGCTTGTACGTAACGGAATCCGCGAGTCTCGCGCTCACGGGGAGAGTCGCCCTTTGAGGCGGCGAAGTCCTATCGTTCGAGTCTGCGCGATCAGGGGAATCGGCGGGGATGCTAAGCAGTCTTTTTCGTGAGAAAATTGAGAACATAACTCATCTCGGCGCTCGGGTCGGCGGCCTTTTCGCAAGTTTAATGGCGTCCGGGCGATTAGGCATCTACTTAGGAACGGACGACCGCCGGGTGCTGGAGACCATTATCTTTCCGTACTTCATCGAATCCAGCGAATTCTCCCACATTCTCTTTGTCGGCTGCCGATGGTATACGATGAGATACCGCAAGGCATTTGAAGGGAAGGACTATTGGACATTGGATATCGACCCCCGGCAGCGCCGATACGGCGCCCGGAAACATATTATCGATTCGATGGAGAATCTGGCTCGGCATTTCAAGGACAATGCATTGGACCTGGTAGTCTGCAATGGAGTGTTTGGCTGGGGCCTGAACAACAAAGCCGATGCCGAAAACGCGCTCCAGGGGTGTCATCAATGCCTACGGGAGGGCGGCGTGCTTCTTCTCGGATGGAACGACGTCCCCCAACGCCGTCCCTTTCATCCGCGGGAATGCCGAACCCTGGCGTTGTTCGATCCGTGGGTCTTCCCGCCGCTGTCCGCGTCCGAATATCTGACGGACACGCGGAATCGGCACACCTATGATTTTTATGTCAAGCCGGGCAGCGCTGACCGACGAAGCGCATAAACCTAGAAACGGCAGTTCAAACCACGGAACACACGAAACACCCGGAAAACACGAGCCTCTTGCAGAAGAGTGGCTTTACCCAAAAGGTGTGAGCCTGTCGAAGTAGTCGAGTCGCCCCTTCTCGCCGGACCCCCCAAAGGAACCGAACACCATGGATGTCCTGGACCTCATTCTCGTCGCGCTGGCGGCGGTCGCGGGGGGCGCGGTGAACGCGCTGGCCGGCGGCGGCACGCTGATCACCTTTCCCATGCTCACCACCGTGGGCGTCCCCGCGATGGCGGCCAACGTCACCAATACGGTGGCGCTCTGCCCCGGCTATCTGGGCGCGACCCTGGCGCAATGGAACGACTTGCGCGGGCAGGCCCGGCGCGCGTGGCTGTTGCTGCCCGCCGCCGCGCTGGGCGGGATCGCCGGCGGCGTCCTGCTTCTCCACACGGGCGAGCGCCTGTTTCGCGCGCTGGTGCCGTATCTCATTCTATTGGCGGCCGGGCTGTTGGCCGTTCAGGACCGGTTGCGCGCCTGGGTGGCGCGTCGCGCCCGTTGGTCACGATCGGCATCCGCGCACGAGACGGCAGGCGGCGCAAGCGCCGCCGGGGAGGCAGTCGGCGCAAGCGCCGCCGGGGCGGGGACGGCGCTGCTGGTGGCGCCGGCCGCCGTGTATGGGGGCTATTTCGGCGCGGGGATGAGCGTGATCGTGCTGGCGGCGCTCGGCCTGGCGCTGGACGACACCCTGACGCGCCTGAACGCGCTCAAACAAGCGGTCGCCTTGAGCGTCAACGTCGCGGCGGCCATCTTCTTCCTGTTCTCCGGACGGGTCGTGTGGATCGCGGCGCTGGCGATGGCCGTCGGCGCGCTGATCGGAGGGGCGCTGGGCGGCCGCCTGGCCAGCCGTATTCGCCCGGCGACGTTGCGCTGGATCGTGGTGACGCTCGGGGTCGTGATCGGGCTGATCTACCTCTCCCGAAGATGAGGTTCGGAGTGCGACCTTCAGGTCGTACAAGATGTCCGAAACCGTTACGACCTAAAGGTCGCACTCCCAACCTCATCTTCGGGCTTTCCTGGGTGACCCAAAGGGCCATGGCCGGCTGCTCCGTTGAGCGATTGGGCGCGGGGAAGGCTCCCCGACCGTCCCGCTCCGCCGTCCCAATGCAACAGGGAAATACTTGTTCCTTTTTGCCGCGGCGTTTGAGAGTCTCTCTAAAAAATGACCATTCATCTTCTTCGTCGAAAGGAGTTGGCAATGCCGCGCTTCTCGTTTTGGCTGGCGTCAGTTCTCTTGTTGATGGCGGGCGGCGCGCAGGCGTTCGAAGTCCAGGCGAAGGTCAAGAAGCTGGACCCCGAGCAGCGGACGATCGTCTTCTTCGCCGCTGAACAGGATCGGACCGCGAAGATCGCGCCCGAGGCCAAGTTCCTTGATCTCGATGGGAAGGAACTCGCCGATGGCCTCAAGTCCGATCAACTGAAAGAAGGCGCCGACGTGGTCCTGACCGTCCAACAAGTCGAAGGCAAACCCGTGGTCCAAGGGATTCGCCTCGGGACCAAGGGCACAGGGCCGATGCTTGGACAAGGCGCGACCGCGGGGCAGGGAAAGAACCCCATGATGGGGAAGAATCCGATGGCAAAGGGGGCCAGCATGCCGACATCAAGCCCGGCGCCGATGCCGCCGGTCGATACCTCTTCCTATGTCGCACTCACCGACTTCGGTCCAAACGACCTCTACCACGGGGCCAACGGCGAGTATAAGGAAGGGGCCAAGGGCGGCCTGTATCCGAATGTGTCGAACGCGCGCCCGGCCGAGCAGACCAAGGCCGGCGTGGAACTGGCCAAGACGATTCAGCCGCTGGACGCCGATGGCAAGCCCGGCCCGGACGGCAAAATCGTGCTGCTGGGCATGGGGTTCAGCAACTCGAATCAGGTCATGACGGGGTTCATCCAGGCGGCCTCCCAGGACAAGGGCCTCAACCCGCATCTGGTGATCGTGAATGGATGCGAGGGCGGGCGGTCCGCCTTCATGATTCAAAATCCCGGCCAGAACCCCATCGCCGACGAGTATTGGAAACAGTGGATTCCCAACAAGATGAAGGCGGCGGGGGTGACCAACCCGCAGGTCGAGGCCATCTGGCTAAAGGAGACCGACGCGCCGCTGGGACCCGCCACGCTGAAGCAGTTGGGTGTGGAGGACGTGGACAAGTACGAACTGCCGCTGCGGATGGAGTTCCCTAAGGGCGCCCAAACGTTGGAAGGCGAGCTGGAGACCATCGTCCGCCACATGCCCGAGTTCTTCCCCAACGTGAAACTCGTCTACGTGTCGAGCCGTTCCTACGGCGGCTGGGCCGCGCGCGAGGGCAACCGCGAGCCGTGGTCGTATGAGACGGGATTCGCGGTGAAGTGGCTGGTGGAAAAGCAACTCCAGGGCGATCCGTCGCTGAATTTCGACCCGGCCAAGGGCAAGGTCGTCGCCCCGTGGCTGAGCTGGGGGCCGTATCTGTGGGCCAACGGCGAGAAGGCGCGGAAAGACGGCTACAAGCTTCTTCTGAGCGACTACCGCGACACCGACCACATGCACTACTCGGAGCAAGGCATCGCCAAGGTCGGCGGCGCGATGATGAACT
>JAPLSS010000529.1 GCA_026398515.1 Candidatus Sumerlaeota bacterium
GGCCAGGTCCCGAATGTTCATCTCGCCGGCTGATTTGCGCTGCGCCAACAGCTGGTCCAGGTGCTTCGGCAGAGTGCGCACGAGCTTGTCAAACGTGTACGTCCGCCGGACGGCGTGCGTCGCCGGGTCGTAATTGACCACGGTCACATTGTCGAATCGCCATACGTCGGCGTCGGGCCGGCCCTCCACCAGGCGCGCCAGGGTCGCCTGAATCCGCTTGGTGGGCCAGCGGCCGCTGGGGTCCATTTCGAAGACGACCGGCATGGCCATCGTGTTGGAGCGGCTGTCGTAAAATTCCGCGAAGTAGACCATGCCGTGGGTCTCGGGCTTGAAGACGTTGCCCTGCGAGCCGCCGATCAGTTTCTCGGCCTCCGGCGAAGACATCGCCGCGTCGCCCACCTGCCGATAGAGCGCCAGAAGATCCTTGCTGTCAATCACGTTTTCATAAAACCGCTCCCGTTGTTTCAGGCGCGGGAGCACGCTTTCGGAGCTGTACATGAGAATCGCGGTCAGCGCCACGCCCGCCATGGCCACCGGCAGGCTCAAGCGGGTGTAGCTGACGCCGCAAGCGTGCATGGCCAGCACCTCGTTGTTCTTCGACAGCACCCCGATGGAGAACAACACGCCCAGAATGGCCATCAGCGGCACGAGTTCCACGGTTTCGCCCGGCAGACGATACGCGAAATACAGAAGGATCACGCGCAACGGCGGCTGGTTCTCGGTGATCTTCTCGAAACTGTCGAAGAAGACGTTGAGCAGCAGCACCGTCACGCCAATGCCCAGGATCGCCAGGAACGTCTTAAGGTATTCCCAGGCCAGGTAGCGGTCGATGATCTTGATGCGCGGCAAGAAGAATCCTCCAACACGCCTGCGCGAACCCAAAGGAAACGCGCCTCGGGCATCCGTCCCCTCAGGAGCGGCCCTGCCGGAGGCGTTTATGGGTTGGCCCCCTTCAAGGCGCAAGCTTTTTCAACCCGTAGCGCCGGCGTCTCGCCGACTCTCTCAGGCCCGAATGAATAGAACAACTGCCGGCGAGACGCCGGCGTTACGAACCGCGGCCCTCGACGGCGATTGCCCGGTCCCGGGTCGAGCGCTCTCGAAGCGGCGCCAGTTCCCTATACTCGGGAGACTGAAACCATTGGTTCATGTGATCGAACGATGGAAACTCCACGACGACCACCCGCTCCGGCCGCCACTCGCCGATCAGCGGAACCACCGTCCCGCCCCGCGCCAGGTAGCATCCGCCATGTTTGATGACCGTGTCCGGGACCTTCGCCACGTATTCGGCATAAGCATCGGGATCGGTGACGGTAATGTCGATGATGAGGTAAACGGGCATGGAAGTGTTTGCAGTGCGGAGCGCCAAGTTCGGAGTGCGACCTTGAGGTCGTATAAGTCGTATAGGTCCTATAACACCCCCTTGGTGGAAAGCGGCTTCCCCTCGCTGCGCGGGTCGATGCGGGCCGCCTCGCCCAGCGCGCGCGCGAACGCCTTGAACAGCGCCTCGGTGACGTGGTGCGCGTTGCGCCCATAAATGGCGCGCAAGTGGAGGGTCAACCCCGCGTTCGCGCACACGGCGCGGAAGAAGTCCTCGGTCAACTCCACGTCGTAGTCCCCCAGTTTCTCGCGCGTCAGTTCGGCCTCAAACCGCAGGAACGGCCGGTTGCAGATGTCGAGAATCGCCTCGGCCAGCGCCTCCTCCATCGGGACTCTCGCCTCGCCGTAGCGGGCGATGCCGGCGCGGTCGCCCAAGGCCTTCGCCAGCGCCTGCCCGAGGCAGATGCCCACGTCCTCGACCGTGTGGTGCGGATCGACCCGCACGTCGCCCTTGCCTTGCACGGTCAAGTCAATCCGCCCGTGGCGCGCCAACGAGTCGAGCATGTGCTCGAAGAACGGGATGCCGACTCCGCCTTCGAAGCGCCCCTCGCCGTCGAGGTTCACGCGCACGCGCAGATCGGTCTCCTTGGTCTTGCGCTCGACCTCGCCGATGCGGGGTTGGACGGGTGTCATGGCCGGGCCTCCGGAAAGGGTAGAATCTCTTGCAGCGCCGCGATCAGCGCGTCGGTCTCCTCAGGGGTCCCGATGGAAATGCGGCAGCCGTCGCGCAGGCCGGGCAGGTCGAAGAAGCGCACGAGAATCCGCCGCTCGCGCAACGCATCGAGCAGCCGGCGCCCGTCGCCGCAGCGGGCGAAGAGGAAATTCGCCGCCGAGCGCGGCGCGCGGCAGCGCAGGCCGAGCAGCGCCGCGCGCAGGCGTTCGCGCGTCCGGACCATCTCGCGAATTCTGGCGGAATAGTAGTCCTTCGCGCGCAAGGCCGCCAGCGCCGCCGCCTGGCTGACGCGGTTTACGTTGTAGGAATCGCGGATCTTGTCCAGCGCCTCGATCACCTCGGGGCGCCCGACCGCGTAGCCGACGCGCATGCCCGCCAGGCCGTGCGATTTTGAGAAGGTGCGGGCAACGACGACGTTTGGCCGGCGGCGCGCCAGTTCCATGCAGTCGAACGGCGCGAAGGCCGCGTAGGCTTCGTCAATGAGGACGAGACTGTCGCGCAAGTCGGCCAGGCGCTCCATCTCCGCGAGCGAATACTGCGCGCCCAGCGGCGGGTTCGGATTGCCGATAAGGATCAGCCGCGCGCGCGTGTGGAAAAGCGATTCCGGCAACGCGCCCTCGTCGTCGGTGGCGTGCGTCTCCACGCAGGCCTCGAACATGTCGGCCAGAACGGGATAGAGGCTGTAGGTGGGGTCGGCGATGGCCAGCGTATCGCCCGGCCCGGCGTAGGCCTGGACGATCAGGCGCAGGATTTCGTCCGAGCCGTTGCCCACGAAGACCCGCGCGGGCTCGACGCCGAACTCCGCGGCCAGCGCCTGGCGCAATGGCGCGCAGGTGGGATTCGGATAGCGGCGCAACGTTTGGGCCGCTTCGCGCCGGACGGCGTCGACGGCCTCCGGCGCCGGCGGGTATGGAAATTCATTGGTATTTAACTTAATGATATTCAAATCCGACGGCTGCTCGCCCGGCGTGTAGGCGGTCAAACGCCGCACCGCCTCGCGCGGCAAGGGAGGGCGGTTGGAAGGGGTGGACGAGTTCATATTCATCAAGTGGTCGCTCGATGGTCTTCGCTTTGAGTGGCGTAGGCTGTCCAGCCTGCGGATCAAAGGATTTGTTCGATGCCAATGCCTGCAGTCATCGCCGTTCTTGGCTTAGCTGGGGCGCCCATGAGCAACGGAAAATGCTCCGACAGGCTCAGCCGCCTTCAGGCGGCTCCCCTTTGCCCCTCGTTCGACCCAGAGGCTCTCGACGGGCGGCTTCAGCCGGGGGTCGAGGCGTCTTTTCATCCTTTAGAGCCGGCTTCAGCCGGGCTTCTCGGCAGGGCTTTAGCCAATCAAACAGCCCGACTTTATCGCTGAAGCCGGCCCTGAGAAGCCGCGCTGAAGCGCGCTGTCACTATTGCCTGCTCCGTCTCCCCCCGGCTAAAGCCGGGGGCAAAGGGGAGCCTGCTGAAGCAGGCTAAGCCCTAAGTTGCTTGCTCAGCAGGTCGCTTGGAGCCGAAGCGACCTGCCCTTGCCGATATACGAGCCCCCCCGGAAGTTCTGGCCAAGGCGATCATGCTTCGCAATGCCCAAAGAGCGCAGGCCGGAAAGCCTACGCCACTAACCGCCTACTTCAATCTTTCCCGAACCGCCCGGGCGTGGGCGAACAACCCCTCGGCGTCGGCCATCGCCACGGTCGCTTCTCCAAGCCGCTCGAGCGATTCCTTTGAGAAGCGGATTACATGATCGGTCCGCCTCTTCCGATC
>JAPLSS010000222.1 GCA_026398515.1 Candidatus Sumerlaeota bacterium
CACCGCGTACCAGTACTCATGCCCCGAAATGGTCTTGCTGCGAAGTCGAATCGCCATTTAGGCGCTACTATAGACGATCCCCGCACGGCTTGTCAAGAAGAAAACGCACAAACCATGAATATATGCCGACTGCTCCCTCTCTGGAGGAGTCGTGAAATTTAGGCGCTACAGATCGTAAGGCCAAATAAAAGCCGCCAACCCCTTGAAAAACCAAGGGTTGGCGGCCTAGAATCCACATGGCTTTAGACTATTCCTCTGAAACTCACGCCAAGGGATCTGGTTGGATCATTGTTAAAGCGCTTGCCGCCTCCGGCTCCACGGTCTATGTTAGCGGGTCGTTCCAGTCGATGGGCGGGCAGGCCCGCCAAGGTCTTGCGGCGCTGGACGCCGCCACGGGTGCCGCCACCGACTGGAATCCGGCCATCAATGGCTGGGCTGGCGACGCCAGCGCCATTGCCGCTTCCGACTCGACCGTCTATGTCGGCGGGTCCTTCTCCGAGTTCGCCGGCCAGCCGCGTCGCCATGCCGCGGCGTTCGATGCTGAGACGGGGAAGCTCACTCAATGGGACCCGAGTCCTGACGAAGGTGTTGAAGTCCTCACCCTTTCGGGCTCGACGGTCTATGCCGCAGGGAATTTTTCCCACATTGGGGGGGAGTATCGCCACGGGCTCGCGGCCGTTGATGCCTTAACGGGCTCCGCAACGGCCTGGAATCCAGATCTGCCCGCAGGGGATAACGGCCGTGTTCGCGCCCTGGCGGTATCCGGCGCGACGGTCTACGCCGGCGGCGGCTTCACCAGCATCGGCGGACAGCCACGCAACGGCCTTGCGGCGCTGGACGCCGTTTCGGGGCTTGCCACCGCCTGGGATCCCAATCCCACTTCGGCCTACGCCAAATACCCGAGGCCAATCGTCCTTTCGCTCGCCGTTTCCCGCTCGACGCTCTTTGTCGGAGGTCGCTTCTCGGGCATAGCGGGGCAGCCTGCCTCGGGCATAGCGGCGCTGAATGCCGCCACAGGCGCCGCGCTTGACTGGCGCCCCGACTTGATCGCTGGAGTCCATGACGACTTCCCCGGAGTGGACCGTCTCGTCGCCGACGATTCCGGCCTGTATATGACAGGCCCCTTCGTGGAGGTCGGAGGGCAGTACTCGCCAAAGTGCGCCTTGTTCGGCTCGCCGTAGCTCGTTCTGGGCGCGGAGAATGATGAAGGCTACGCTGTGTCGTTGATTATTCTGCCTCCCATTATTCTGCCATATTCTTCTTCTGTTGCCACACGCTTGAGATGTCTACTTGGCGAAATAGGGTTCCAGGGTGGCCAGCAGGTCGGCGTGGAGGCGGTAGATTTCGGCTTCGCCGAGTTTGCTGAAGGTGTAATTCCATCCGCCGTCGCCGTATTTCGAGACGATGGCCTTGGTCACGCGTTGGCGATCCCATCCCTTCTGCTTCGCCAACAGGTTGGCCAGTTCGACGAGCTGCTCGGCCTGGCGCATCATCTTAACCCGGATGCTCAGGACCGGGCCGTCGTAATGGCCGAATCCCGGCACATTCTTCCCCGAGTAGACGAGCGACAGCCGCTGGGCGTCCGTCCAGTCGGTCTGGAAGTTGTCCCAGTAGGGGACGCCGCCGTCGAGCCCCTGCGCCCAGGATTGCAGGAACTGTTGCGCGTGCAGGTCGCCGCGGTCCTGCGGCCCGGGGCCGGTCCCGTACCAGGCCCACTTCTCGCCCCCGCCGCCCAGCAGGATGTTGCGATAGCGCAGATTCGGCCAATTCCAGTCCGAGTCGCCGCGGTTCATCACAACCCAATTGATAATGTTGTCGACCTGGCCGTAACTCTGGCTCCAGTGGTCGCTGATGTCGAGGCGCCAGTGGCGGCGGACGTCGGGCGCCTTGGCCGCCTCCGCCCCTTCGCGGAAGAGCGACTGAAAGAACCCCACGGCGCGGAAGTCGTCGGCCGTCCCGCATTCCTCCAGCGTCCACAACGCCGCGCAGCGATCGTAGGTGTACTTGTTGTTGAGATAGGTTTGGAAACTCGTGCCGCTCCATCCCTTCGCCTGGGCGTGTTCGAGCCATTCCTTGACGACGTTGCGCACGCCCTGCTTGTAGTCGTCGGAGAAGGCGGCGAGCACGTCGGGCGCGTTGGCGAAGAAGGTGTCGGGGTTGGACCCGATCAGCATGTCCCAGTATTGCCCGCCCTTGCCCGTCGCGTCGTAGCCATATTTCGGGTCGAGGACGGGGATGGGCCACGATTCGAAGAGGCAGGTGTAGAAGGTGGAGACGGGCGTGTCGGCGCCGGGGCCGATGTAGGAACTGCCGGGGGTGTCGGCGCGGAAGGCCGAGCCGTCGAAAAACGGCCCGTAATGCGCGTCGAACAGCGTCCAATCGGCGGCGTGGACGTTCGGCCCGGCGCCGGTCAGCGTCGGCGCGCGGTCCTCCTCGATGTGGGCGCTCCACCCGTAGGGCAGCGTGTTCATCGACATGCGGTGCTTGTGCGCGGCCTGGAAATAGCGCAGGCGGGTCAGGCCCGTGTCGCCGTAGTCCCGCGGGGCGCCGTAGTCCCACGGAGCGCCGTAGCCGTTGAGATCGATGAGGAAGGTCGATTCGTCGGGAAGGGTGACCGGGCTGACGCGCAGGCGCAGAACCAGGGTCGTGGAAGAGGGGAGTTCCCTGGCGGCAATGGAGAGCGATCCCGTGTAGTCGCCGGGGCGGGCGTCGCGGGGAACATAAACGTCGATCCAAACCGATTGGTTCACGCCGCCGGGGTTGTGATCGCGATCGGGGATCGAGAACGCGGCGTGGAACGGCGCGCGGAGCGGAATGGCGGCGTCGGGATAATGCAGGTTGTTGTCCGCGACATAATGCAGCAGGAAGCGTTCGATATTCGGGTCGGCCGGAATGACCGCCCCGCCCGGGCCGGTTAGATCGCCGACCTCGATTCGCACGTCGCGCAGCGACTCGCGAAGCCGCTCCAGAATCAGTTGAAAACCGACGACCTCGTTGCGCGCGGCGCGGAGGGACACCGCATTCGCCGCGGCGTCCCAGACCGCGTTGGCTTTCTTGTAGTCCTCCGAGCCGGCGCTGTTGTAGCCGTCCTCCATGCGCGCCCCGGTGGCCGGATTGACCTTGGTCGGCTCGGAGCAAACCCAATAGCGAAGGACGTCGCGGACCATACGGACGGACTTGCCGGTCGGAGCGGGAATCGGCAACGCGCCATCGGCGAGCTCCGGCGCCGAGCGCGCCTCGGGCAGCCTCAACGCCACGTGGGCGATCGGCGACTTGTTGTCCACTTGGTCGTACGCCAGCACGAAGAAGTGGTATTCCTCGCCGGGGGTCAGGCCCTCGACGAGCGTCTTCTGCGTGACGCCAGGGGTGGCGGGGCGCGGGATGCGCCACCGCGCTAGGTCCGTCGCTTTCGCAAACTCATTCGACCGGGAAACGCGGATCGTGTAGCCGAACGCCGCCGGCGTCTGCGGATGCTTGGGCGCGGTGAAGGAAAGCACGGCCTCGGCATCGTTCGGCCCGGGCTGGGCGCGGAGCGACCCAACCGCCTCGGGCGGAGTCACGTCCTTGTCCGGGGAGAAGCGCACGAGAAGTCGCGGGCGAACGGCGTCGCCCTGCTCTTTCGTGCACACGCGCGGGTTGTAGTTGGTGTTGTAGCCGCGCGGGTCGGTGACGGCCAATCCGTGTTGATCCAGCGCCAGAGCGTGAACAAGGGCCGGATCGAGTTTCATGCGAATCCATGTTCGGCCGCCGGAGGTGTACGTTCCGAATGTCCCGTTCGCCTGGCAGGCATAGCAGACCAGCGATCCGTAGTTGCCGAACGACGCGACGGAGAAATCGCTGTGCGGAAAGGCCCATTCGTCCGACGGATCGGGATGCGCGAAATCCACCGGGCGGCGGCGCCATCGCCAGCACGACTCGCCGACTCCGGCCTCGGCCCCCGATTGCGATCCGGCGTCCCAGTCGGCGTTGATGGTGGCGGCGACCATGGCGAAGATCGGGGCGGCGTCGGCCCGGGCCAGGTGCAGTTCGGCGTCTTCGACCGTCAACCACGGAAACGAAGACAGATCGAACTTGAATGCGGCGACGTCCTGAGAGCCCTTCATTCGGATGGCGGTCGCTTCTCCCAGGTTCAGCGTCCATTCCTGCTGGCCTTCTGGGCCGTCGTACCAGGAAAACTGGTTATCGCCGCCGCACAACACGGTTTCAACGGCCGGCGATGCGGGATCGAGCCAGTCGGCGGGGATGATTGGAGCACAAAGGGATAACAATAGCGGCGCTGCGATCAGCGCGATCAGATGCCGGACGGGATTCATGGCGCTTCTCCGCGGAGGCAAGTTTGGCAAGACGAAAGAATGCGCCTTATGCAAATCCCATTCCTGACGCCAAAGCCTTTTGTCTTTTCCGCGCGTTCGGAGCGCCGGCGCCTTCGGCGGCGTAGGCTTTCCAGCCTGCGCGGGTGCGAACGTGCGACTGAACGACTCGCAGGCTGGAAAGCCTACGCCACGAAGAACGCCTGACCATCCGGCCCTACGGCGTCAGAACCGGCAGCGGCTCGGGGGTTTCCTGCGCCACGGGCGACGGGGCGACGAACGGGTGGGATTCAGCATAGCCGGGGAAGGTGTCGCGCCGGCGCAGATACATGTAGGAGTAGGGGACGCTGATCTCCGTCTCGCCCGGATTGAGCCACGCCTCGCGCTTCCAGAAATAGCGCCACGCCTTGCCCCAGTCCTCGCGCCCCTTGGCCACGGCTGACGGGTCGAGCCAATCGCGCTCCAGGCCCGCGGCGGCGAGCGCGGCTTTCCCCATCGCCCCGACGTCCAGCTCGGCGGGGACCCACGCCTGGCGCAGGCCGACCTTTCGCACGACGTAGTCCGTCTCGAAATCCCGCTTCACCTTCTCCAATTCGCCTTCATTCTCCACGATGATCGGATCGGTGGTGGTTTCGAGCGGCTGCGGATAGGAAAAGCGCGTGTAGAGGCGCAGATACCAGATCAGCGGCCAGGTGGCTTCGCCTTGCACAGTCATCCCCAGATCGTAGCCGGCGCCCGTCTGTTTCGCGACCTCTTCGATCTCGTTTGCCACTTCGAGGGTCTCAGGCATGGTGTGGTTGTAGATGATGTTCTCGCCGGGGTCGGTGTTGCGCGTGAAGCCGACTTCGATGCACATCTGGACGCCGCGCGCCGCCAACAGCGCCACGCAGACCATCACGGCCGCGGCCGCCGACGCCCTGAGCCATCGACCCCCCCGCGCTGCGCCGACCCACCGCGTCAAGCGCCCGACTTCGCTTCCAGCCCAGAGAATGAGCGGCCCGACGACGTGCACGCCGATCCAGGGGACCTTCTCGCCGGCGTACGAATATTCAAGCAGGCCCATGCACGTCCACCAGATCAGAAAGGCATGAAAGCGCTCGCGCCGCAGAATGAAACTCACCGCCAGGCACAACGTCAGCCAGCCGATCGTCGCCGCCAGATACAGATGCCAGACGGCGGTCATGTGAATGTGAGTGTCGGCCCACGTCGGGTCGAACGGCCGGAGGGTCAGGAGGAACTGGAGCGCCGCGACCAGCGCCGCTTCGCCCGCCGCAACGACGGCGAGCAAGCGCCAACGCCTCGCGAACGTCACGAGCGCCCCGCCCAGCGCCAGGGCCAGCGGCGCGGTTTCATACACCAGCAGCCGCGGCATGTAATAGTAAAACGGCCCCTTGAGCCGGTGCTCCATGTGCTGCCCGGCCCAGTAGGCCAACGTCTCGCGGTAGATTTGGAAGAAGCCCCAGCGAAAACGGAAGCAGGTGGTGAACAGCGTGCAGTAGAGCGCCGTGGCGATCAGCATCCCCGCCACGAGCGCCATCCAGGTCTGGCACGACCGGCGGGCGAACCATCGCGCCAGGCCATCGCGCCCCAACGGCCGCCCGAGCGAACGCGCCAGGATGGACAAGAGGAGGAACGACAGGCCGACCGCTGTGGCGATCGCCGCCGCCAACACGTACGAAGCGGGGAATAGCTTCGGAATCAACTGGCGGATGACCACGATCAGCACGGCCCACGCCACCCCGTTGGCGACGCCCAGTTGCAGCGAAAGAAGCAATTCGCTGGAGTCGGTCAGCTGCTCCCAGACCCGGCGGCCCTTGCGGACGCCCAACGCCTGGGCGAGCGACCGGCTGGACCGCAGCCGCCGCCACGCGCCCACTTTCACGTCCACGGTCAGAACGAGGAGCAGGAACGTGGCGCCATTGAAGGCGAAGAAAATCCAGTTCTCCTTGACGCACAGCGTCACGCCCATGAAGAGCGTGACGAAAAACGCCGGCCAAGCCGCGTTCCGGCGCAGGATCCACCGGTCGTAACTCATCAGAAAAAGGAGAGTAAAGAAGAGGAGGAGCGAATCGTTGCGCAGGAACCGCGCGTAGAAGAGGAGGGTCGGCGACACGCAGGCCAGCGCGGCCGCCGTCAGCGCGCCCCCGTCGCCGAGCCGCCGGCGAAATCCCCACGCGAGCCCGATGCACAGGGCCCCGAGCAGGGCCGGCCAGAAGTGCGCGGTGAAATTGCTGTCGCCGCACACGGCGTACAGAGCGCCGGTCAGGTGTTCCAGCAGCGGCCCGTGCAGCAACGGATCGTAGCGATAGTTCCATTGGGGATAGACGCAGTAGGAGTAATACGCGAACAAACTCTCGTCGTGCGCGAACGGCTTGTCGGCCACGCGGTAGAAACGCAAGCCCCCGGCGGCCAGGACGAGCAGGACCACCACGGTCCAGCTGGCGGCAGTAGGCGCTCTGCGCGGATGATGTGCAACGCTCGAAGGCATGCGGCTCGTCTTCAATCCAGACATCCAGAAGCCAGATGATCGTCATGGCGCCAGATCAAAGGCAGAATAATGAAGGGGCAGAATGATGACCGCGGGAAACCGCCTTCCATTATTCCGCCTCCCCATTGCTCTGCCTTCTTCTTTTGATCTCGGTCACACGTTCGTGCGCTATTCCCCCCGGCCGCGGGCGTCGGAGAACTGCAGTTCGGTCAGCAGATAGACCGAGGTCTGGCCCGAATGAAACACCTCGCGGCCAATGCGGGCGAACTTCTCCAGGCCCTCGGGCTTGTAGCGCTCGCGCTCCAGGCGTCCCACGAAGACATAGGTGATGTTGTAGCGATAGATCAGGCTGAACACCTGGTAGAGATCCTGGGATTCGTACATGACGCGCACGTCTTCCTGGCGCGCCTGGATCCGCGTCCAGTAGCGGTCCCAGCCCCGCCACTGCGCCTCGTGGTTGTCCCAGCCGATGACCGTGGGCAGGCCGGTGTACGCGGACACGCGGCCGGTGGCGCTATAGGCCGGCCCGGCGGCTTCGAGGATGTGCGGGCGGTCCTTCACGTTCTCGTTCAGCCAGCGGATCGCGGCCAAGTCGTCGGGCGTATCGGAGGGATCGCCGAGGTGCTCCAGACCGTCGAGCGTGCGCGTGCGCATGGCCGGATTGGCGCGCGCGGCCCAGTCGATCAGCTCGGGATGCTCCCTCTCCAGGGTGAGAAAGCCGTCGGTCCGCGCCCAGGTCGCCATGCACGGATATACGGCCCCCAGCGCCAGCAGCCCGGCGACGCCGATCCCCAGGGCCAGGCGCGCGCCCGGACGGCGAGCCTGTTTCAACCAGTGTTGCTGCTGCCAGACGAAGAACACGGCGGCGATGACCAGCTCCGCCCAGGCGGGGTAGTACAGTTTGAATACGGTGTTATACCGCTGAAAGCCCTCGCCCATGCGGTCCTGGATGTAGATCGCCTCGGCGACGAAGACGATCAGAAAACCGGCGAAGGCCAGCCGCGCGGCGAACCGCTCGGCATCGGCGCCGGTGGAGCGCCAGGCCACGGCCGCCCACCCCATCGCCAGCCCCAGGCAAATCGGCAGGGCCAATCCGCCGGAGGCCATTCCCAGAAACGCAATAGCGTATACGATGAAGGAGATCAGAAGCCCCAGCGATTGGCTGTAGGGAGCGCGCCGCAGCCGGCGCGCGGCTTCGCGCGTCAGCGCGAGAAGAAGCGCCAGCCAGATCAGGCCCCAGAAAATCGCCAGTTCGCTCACCTTGCTGGCGAGGTCCCAGGGGCGCAGCTGGACGAGACGCAGCAGCGCGTGAAGTTCGCCCTTGGGGTCCGCGCCCGACAGGAGGGGCGATTCCTGTCGCCAGGTGAACAGGCCAAAGAACACGTACATCCCCACGCCGAACAGGAACAGAAACAGCAGCGCCGCGCCTGGCAGGCAGCAACAGGAGCAGGCCCGGGCGCAACAAGGCGGCCTCGCCCCACCTCAGCCCGGCCCCCTCCTTCGTCAAGAACAGCGCCAACAGACCGTGCAGCAGGACGAGCAGGAGAGGCAGCGCGGAGGCGTGCGCGTGCAAATCGCCGAGGATGAAACTGAAATAGGGGAACTCGTCGACGGTGCGATCATCGGTTTCCCCGGGCGCGCCGGTGCGGTGCAGGATGACGCGCGACGGGGTCCACAGGTCGAAGTGGCCGAGGGCCATGAACGTCGCCCAGTCGATCGTCTCTTTTCCACTTTCGCCCTTGCCGTCGGAGGCGGCCTCGCGCCGAGCGGCCAGCGCCTCTTTCATGTCGCGCAGCATGTGCGGGATTTGCGTCAGCGGCTCGAGATTGCCGGCGAAGATCAGGACGAAGGCGGCGATGGCCGCCGCGCGCCGGCGGCGGGTCAGGTTCAGGACCATCCCATACGCGCCCATGCCGACCCACGAAAACAAGGTCGCCAGCGCCAGGTTGTACGCCACTTCCGGCCGGTAGCCCGCCAGGCGGGCCAGCGTCGCCCATTGCAGGTGGCCGCCGTAGTAGTAGTTGATCCAGACCGGTTTGGTTTTCTCGCCCGGGGAGTATTCCTGGCAGAACCACGAGTCCTCCGCCGGAAAGCGGCCGGCCCGCCACAGCGCGCTGAGGTGCATCATGTCGCCGAGCTTTTCGGCGCCGTGATAGCCGGGCCGGTAGTTGACGTCGGAACAGAACGAGCGGATGTTGACGAGCAGGAGAAACAGGAACAGCGCCAGCGCCTCGGCGGCCAGAATCCATCCCCACCGCTGCCGCACGTGGCCCAGGAAATCGCGCCCGTGCCGCGCCAGGGCGATCGCCGACAGCGCGCCCAGGATCGCCAGCGACACCGCCAGCGACGCGGCGGAGAACGTCATCCACTTGTGACAGAGGATCCAGTTGATGTACGTAAGGAACAGCGCCCCGATGATCCGCGAGACGGCGTAGCCCCGGTCCGCCAGCGGACGCAAGGCGACAAACACCCAGGGGAAGACCAGCCAGCCCAGCAGCACGGTGGCCAGATGCCAGCGCCAGACCTCGCCGGCGAAGGCGAACCACCAGGATGGAGTGAGCATTTGGATCAGCATCAGAGGGCGGGTCGGTCCGTGATGAACTGCCAATCGTTTGGCATCGCCGACAGCCGTGTATCACAGAACTCCCCAAACCATCAAGTCCATCCACAGAGGCCCGCGCGCCGGGGGCGATCCACGAAACCGGAATCACGAACTCAAGGGCGAGGCGCTTGGAAACGGTCGGAGGCCTTCCAGCGCAAACGCGGGCTGGCCAATTCGAATGCGACATGGTATATGGAGCGCATCCAATCGGCCGCCGGGGCAATCGAGGAGCAGGCGGCGGACGATTCGTCAACCCCGGAAAGGATCGCACAATGAAACTCGGCATCTCTGGGAAACCGGATTCGATCCAGTTGGCAAAGGCGCATGGGGCCAGCGGCGTCCCGATCCTGGTCAACGCGCTGGCGAATGAGGGCGCGAAGGCCGCGACCATAGCGCTTCGCGACGTGGGGCTGGAGGTCTGCCAGATCTCGGCCTTCGGCTTCAATCCCCTCTCGCCCGAACGCGCGAAACAGGAGGAGCAGCGCCGCCTGGTGAAGAAGGCCATCCCGCTCGCGCCGGAAACCGGCTGCCCGACGATCGTCGTCAACGGCGGCAACTACGACCCCTCCGGCTTCCTGTGCGGCCATCCCAACAACTTCGGCGAACAGGCGCTCGACGACGCGGCGCGAGGGCTGGCGCCGCTGGTCAAACTCGCCGAATCGCACGGGGTCCAGATCGCCGTCGAGCCGTTCATCCAGTGCGCCGTCAACACCCCGGAGCGGTTTCTAAAATTGAAGGAGAAGATCGGCTCGCCGGCGCTGACGCTGAATCTCGACATCTGCAACTTCTTCACCTACGAGGACATGTGGAAGCCAGCGGAGGCGGTCGAACGCATCTGCAAAGCGCTGGCCGGACAGTATTCCTTCGTCCATTGCAAGGACCTGACGGTCAGCAAGGGCGTCCATATCCATATCGATGAAGCGCCGCTGGGAACGGGCGTCGTCGATTGGTCCTTGGCGTTGCGTCACATCGGGCGCGACCTGCCCGCCGACGGCTGGTTCATCTACGAGCACATCAAGGCGGCCAAAGACGCCCGCGCCGGCATGCAATACCTGGGTCGCGCGGCGGAGAAGGCGGGCGTGCGGTTGGGCGGCAAGTGACGGGGGCCCGAGCGGACGCCTGGAAATAGCGGGCCGTCATCCCCGCCTCCTCGGCCCGGCGCAACGATCTCCCGATCCCGACCTGCCCGCTTTTCAACACCTCTTCCGCCAACGGATCACCCGGAACACCCGGAATCGCCCCTCTCCTCTTCCGTGTATTCCGGGTGATCCGTTGGCCGGCGCCTCCAGCGCATCGAGGAAATTCCTTGCCGAACTGTTTTGCTTTCTGATAATGTTGCCCGCGTAGTCAGTGGAAGGCGACGTCCTTCCCCAGAATGACGATGGGCGGAACGACGAACGCGCAGGGTCCAGGCCGATGGCCGCTTCCCCTTCCCTTGCGACCGCGCCGGAGCTCCTTGTCGGCGCCAGGCCGAAGCCTTTTCACCGCATTGCTCTGGTGGAAAGAGGGCATGATATTCGAACGGTTCAGGAGTTTTTGGGCCACAGCGATGTCAAGACAACGATGATCTATACTCATGTCCTGAACCGTGGACCGGCGGGCGGTCGCAGCCCGGTCGACGGGCTGTGAGGCAATCGAAGAGGTTATTATGCCGATCCGGATAAGAAGCCGAGCCAAAATAGTCCAATGGCCGGAACGGACTCTTGCCGAAAGACTTACGGCTCCCGCCCTCGCCGCAGCGACGGCATGTTATGCGGGCAGAAAAACGAAATTCCGCATCTTATGCGGATCAATCTAATATATGTTCGGCGGCAAAATGGATTTGCTTTCTGACGAGCCGGTGGTAGGATGACAGCATCATGAAGACGGTCTACATCGAAACCTCAATCGTGAGCTATCTGACGGCTCTTCCCGCGCGAGACCTCCTTGCGGCGGCGTGGCAGAACGCTACGAGCCGCTGGTGGGAAACCCGGCGGCAATATTTCGAGCTTTTCACTTCTCAACTCGTGCTCGACGAAGCGGCCGAAGGGCATCCGGAGGCAGCGGAACGCCGTTTGCGCGGTTTGGCCGGTATTCCTCATCTGCCCATGCCAGACGCTGTGATCGCCCTGGCATCGGCTCTGCTGAAAGAAGGCGCATTGCCTGGCAAGGTAACGGATGACGCTCTGCACGTTGCCGTGGCGGCCTACCATGGCGTCGATTATCTGCTGACCTGGAATTGCCGACACATCGACAATGCCGAGATGAAACCCCTGATTCGCAGCGTCTGCGCTGTCCAGGGATACGGATGTCCCGAGATATGTACTCCTCTGGAACTGATGGGAGAAGAAGATGAAGGATGAGATTATCCAGGAAATCTGGAAGGCCAAGGACTCGATCTCTGCCAAGCACGGCCACGACGTGAAACGTCTGGTGGAGCACTTGCGCGCCAAGGAAAAGGCATCCGGCGCTCGCGTCGTCGACCTTCACGCCAGACAGCACACCGAGAGCCGAACAAGATGAATGCACGCTATCGTCGCTGGCGCGCCGAAGCGTGATTCACGACGTTCGACCCGAAAGCGGTTCTTCGTCCTCAAATCCCTGTTCCTTTTCCGTGTCCGTATGGATACACTGAGGGCATAAACACGTTTCCGCAGTTCGAGGAGTTCCATGCCTGGCTTGCCAGCGTGAAAGGCATGGTGGGAGGCGCCCGGATTGCGCATCGCATCCGCTCGGCCGAGCGAGGGAATCTCGGCGACTGCGAGCCGGTCGGCCAGGGAGTATCGGAAATGCGCATCCGCGTGGCGCGGGCTTTGGAGAAGGACTGAACCATGACTAAGTTTGCCCCATTTGACGCGGCCGATTACCTCGATGACGAGGAGACCATCGCGGAATACCTGACCGCCGCGCTGGAAGACCCCAACCCCGATGTGTTCCTTGCCGCCGTCCGCGACGTGGCGCGCGCGCGCGGAATGACGCAACTGGCGAAAGATGCGGGGCTGGGACGTGAGAGCCTCTACAAGGCGCTCACGCCCGGCGCCAAGCCCCGCTATGACACCATGCTGAAGCTCCTTCACGCGATGGGGATCAA
The DNA here is from genome assembly GCA_026398515.1 of Candidatus Sumerlaeota bacterium. Classification (GTDB taxonomy): domain Bacteria; phylum Sumerlaeota; class Sumerlaeia; order JAPLSS01; family JAPLSS01; genus JAPLSS01. The sequence goes on from JAPLSS010000222.1 coordinate 12,471, forward strand.
GCTGTCCGCTTCGCCGGCTCATTCATGAAGCGGGCCACGGTTCCCGCACTGCGGCTCCGCTTCTCTCTCGCGCCTTACCCGTCGCGATTCGGCGAAATGGAAATGCGCTTGGCGCCAAAGGCCAATCGTGGCAGGATTCATCCATGAGATCATAGGAGAAGCGAACGATGGACGCGGTCAAGACCGTCGTTGAAAAACACCCGGATGGCTATGTGGCGTATCCGCTGGGCGTCAAGGGCGTTGTGGTCGGGCAAGGGGCCACGTATGAAGAGGCGGTGGCTGACCTGAAGTCCGCCTTGAAGTTCCACCTGGAGACCTTCGGACCGGACATGCTGGAAGTGGACCCGCCCATTCTCGAGGCATTCATCGCGGAAACCAGAGTTTCGGCTTGATGGCCAGATTCCCGGTCGACGCGCCCATTCGCTTCCTCAGGGCCTACGAGGATTCATAGGAGCGCCGAGCAAGCCATGCGTTCGACATTCATCTCTTATCTCTTTCTCGGGAGTTTGTTCATGGCCATGTCCATCGCCCAAGCCCAGGCGACCGGCATCAACTACGACGAATCGAAAGTCCCCGCCTACACGCTTCCCGATCCGCTCGCGTGCGAAGACGGATCGAAGGTCGCCGACGCGGCGGCGTGGAAGGCGAAACGGCGGCCGGAGATCCTGCGCCTGTTTGAAACGCAGGTGTACGGGCGCAGTCCCGGCCGGCCGGCAAACATGACGTTCGAAGTCACATCGATTGACAAGAACGCGCTCGACGGCAAGGCCACGCGCAAGGAAGTCGCCATTTATTTCAAGGGCGATGGGCGCGATCCCAAGATGGACCTGCTGATCTACCTGCCCAACGACGCCAAGGGGCCGGTCCCCGCGTTCCTCGGCCTCAACTTCAACGGCAACCATTCCATTTCCGCCGATCCCGGCATCACGCTATCGCAACGCTGGATGCGGCCCGCCAAGGACGGCAGCGTCGTCGGCAACCGCGCCACCGAGCAATCGCGCGGCGTGGAGGCGCGGCGCTGGCCGGTGGAAACAATCATCGGTCGCGGCTACGCGCTGGCCACGGCCTACTACGGCGACCTGGAGCCGGATTTCCCCGAGGGGTGGAAGATGGGCGTGCGCGCGGCGCTCTCGAAGGACGGCGCCGAAACGCAATTCGCCCCCGACGAGTGGGGCGCCATCGGGGCCTGGGCGTGGGGCCTGAGCCGCGCGCTCGATTGCCTGGAGACCGACCGCGCCGTCGACGCGCGCCGCGTGGCCGTCCTCGGGCATTCGCGTCTGGGGAAGACGGCGCTGTGGGCGGGGGCGCAGGACGAACGCTTCGCCCTTGTCATCTCGAACTGCTCCGGCTGCGGCGGCGCGGCCCTGAGCCGGCGCTGGTTCGGCGAGACGGTCGCGCGCATCAACAAGAGTTTCCCGCACTGGTTCTGCGGAAACTTCAAGCAATACGGCGACAACGAGAGCGCGCTGCCCGTCGACCAGCACGAGTTGATCGCGCTCATGGCGCCGCGTCCGGTCTATGTCGCCGCCGCGGAGGAAGACCTGTGGGCCGACCCGCGCGGCCAGTTCCTCTCCGCCCTCCACGCCGAGCCGGTCTATCGCCTCTTCGGCCGGGCCGGGCTGGGCGTCGACGACGTGCCCCCGGTCAATCACCCCGTCGGCGATTTCATCGCCTACCACCTCCGCACCGGCAAACACGACGTGACGCTTTACGATTGGGAGCAGTATCTCGCCTTCGCCGATCGGCATTTCGCCCGCGGCTCCAAGTAGGTCCGGAGCGCCGGCGCTGCCTTGTTCCGGGATGCGCGCTTTCCGCGGCAGGACCGCGGCGGTTATACATCGCGGCATAAATCACGCAACAACGCCACTTCATGAAGGGCCCGCCCGCATAGGCGATTCCGCGAGGGTGGCATTGCGTCATGTATGCCGCGATCGGCAAGGCGCGCTAGACCGCCATCGCCGTGGAGAGAACTTCGCGCTCTTCGAGGGTCGGGATGCGGATCGCGCCGTCGCGGATGCCTTGGACGAGGAGGTCGACAATGTCGGGGTCGAACTGTTGGCCGGAGCAGCGCGTCAGTTCGTCGATGGCCGCCTCGATAGACAGGGCCTCGCGGTACGGGCGGGTTGACGTCATCGCGTCGAAGGCGTCGGCCACGGCCACAATGCGCGCGAGGGTGGAGACCTCGTCCCCGCACAGGCTGTCGGGATAGCCGCGCCCGTCGATCCGCTCGTGGTGATGGCGGATGATGTCGCGTTCGGCGTCGGACAGCCCCAGCGGCTCGACGATGCGGTCGCCGATGACCGGGTGCGCCTTGATGGTCTCGTATTCGGGCGCGGAGAGCCGCCCCTTTTTCCCCAGAATGCTGTCCTGCACGCCGATCTTGCCGATGTCGTGCAGGGTGGTGGCGAAGCGCAGCGACTCCATCTGGTCGCGCGAGAGGCCCGCCCCCTTGCCCAGCGCCAGGGCCAATTCGGTGACGCGTTGGGAATGCTGGTGGGTATAGGGGTCCTTCGCTTCAATCGTGGTGATGAGCGAGCGCAGCGTGTCGAGCAGGTTGTCGTACAGGCTCTCGTACAGCGCATTGTTCTCGACCTTGGCCGCGGCCTTTTCGGCCAGGGCCATCAAGACGCGCTCGTCCTCGGGGCCGAAGTCGCTTTGCCCCTCGCGTTCGGTCACGTTGAGCACGCCGAACAGCTCGTCGCCGATGAGCAGGGGGACGCTGACCCAGGAGCCGCTGGCATAGCGGTCGCCGTGGCAGAGGCCCGGGCCGAGGCTGACGGCCTGGCGGCTGGTGACGCGGTTGGGCATGCGCGTCTGGGCCACCTTGCCGGCGATGCCTTCGCCCAGGCGCACCGCGGTGTCGCGCATGAGGTCGGGGCTGATGCCGACCGAGGCGCGGATGCGCAGGTGTTGCTGGCGCCGGTCGAAGAGCATCAGCGAGACGCGCCGGCCCTCGGTCAGCGCGGCGGCCAGTTGGACGACTTGGTCGAACAGCTGGTCGGTGTCCATGAGGCGGCCGAGGTGCTCGGCGATGACATTGAGTTTCGTCAGTTCCTCGACCTTGCTGTGCAGCTCGCGGTTCAGCCGTTCGATGACCGCCTTGTTGTTGACCTCGGCCAACAGGCGGCGGTTCTCCAGGCGCAGCGCGTGCTCCTTCAGCGTCCGGCGCACGGTGTAGAGCACGTTGTCCATCTGGAACGGCTTGGGCAGGAAGTCGACCGCGCCGCACTTCATGACGTCGATCACGCTGCGCATCGACGGGTACGCGGTCATGACGATGACCGGCAGGTCGGGGTCCAGCGCGCGGATGCTTTGGATCAGCTGCATGCCGTCGACACGGGGCATCTGCAGGTCGGTGATGACCAAGTCGAAGCGCTTGTCGCTCAGCATCTGCTGGGCTTGCAGGCCATCCTCGGCGGTTTCGACCGAGTGGCCTTCGAGCTCCAGCATGTCCTTGAGCAACTCCCGGATGTCCGGCTCGTCGTCCACCACCAAGACGCGCGCCTGTCCCACCACTTCCGCTGGCAACGCCTGCGCATTCATTTCCCGGGGCCCCTGCTTCCATTCAGGCTGGCTCCACCGCGGACAAAACGGTCAAAAAGCGCCTCCGCTTCCGTGCGGTGTGTTTCCCACTTCTCCGTCGAGCGTCCGACCCTGTCTAGGACGCTTCCTTCTGGCGCGGCAACGGCTCGCCCTCCATGGGCTCGCCGCCGACTTCGTTGACCGGCTTTCCGACGCCGAGGTCGACCACTCGGCCTTCCGCCGCCATTCGTTCGTAAAACAGAATCTTGTTCGGGTCGGCGAGCGGCCGACGAGCGGCCGGGTTCAGGCGCTCGGCCTCCGGCTGCGAGGCGTGCGCCAGGCGCCGGGTCGCCTCGTCCAGCCGCCCCAGCAAGACCGCCCGCTCACTTTCCAACGCCTTCAGGTTTTTTGTCAACAGTTCAATTTGTAGGTTCAGATAGCGGTTCTCGCGCTCCAACCGGATGCGCCGAGCGGCGTTGGAGATCAGGATGCGGAATTCGCCGATCTGGAACGGCTTGGTGATGTAGTCATAGACGCCCAGGTGAATCGCCTCGAGCGTCGTCTCGAGCGACGCGTAGCCCGTGATGATCACCACCAGCGCCTCAAGATTCGCGGCCTGCACGGCGCGCGTGACCGCGATGCCGTCGGCCTTGGGCATGCTCAGGTCGGTGATGACCAGGTCGAACCGCTTGCGCTTGATGAGTTCAATGGCTTCGAGGCTCTCGGACAGCGCGGTCACCGACAGGTGTTCTTCGGCGGAGAAAAGGTCCTCCAGGACGCCGAGGACCTGCACGTCATCGTCGATGATCAGCATTTGAATGGTCGGATCGTACGCCACGGCTTGTCGTTCGCCTTCCGGGAAACGTTCGTAGTGTCGCCTTCAGGGACATGAAGGACTTAAAGGACCTCAAGGACGTGAAGGACACAAAGAACATGCACATCCTTTGGGCCCTTTGTTCTGTTTGGGTCCTTTAGGTCCTTTGGGTCCCTTGCGCCGCTTTATTCCGCCTCCGCCGAACCCCGCCAGAAGTCCCCCGCCCACGCCGCCAGGTTGCGCTCCACCAGCCGAGCGACCATCAGGCGGCGCTTCGTTTCCAGCCGGTCGACGATTTTGGTGAACCGCGGGTTGTGGGCGTTCCAGGCCACCGCCACTCCGGAGGGGACAAAGTGGCCGCCGCTCCATCCATCGATCTCGCGGAATTCTTTAGAGGCGCTTGGGGAAAAGGGCAGATTCTTTTTTTGGCGAAGAGATAGCGAAGAATCAGGGACGGCAACTCGCGGCGCTCCGCAGCTCTCGGAGACGCTCATTTTCGGGAGAGTCACCTATTCTCCGCCGCGAGCTCGTCCCGCAGCCCCGCCAACATCCGGCGATCGGCGTCGCTGAGCGGGGCCTTCTCCAGCAAATCCGGGCGTGCGAGCAGCGTCTTGCGAAGCGCTTGGCGGCGGCGCCAGGCGGCGATCTCGGCGTGATGGCCCGACAGGAGCGTCTCGGGGACCCGCAGGCCCTTGAATTCCTCGGGCCGCGTGTAGTGGGGGCAGTCCAGAATGCCCTGGGCGAAGGAATCGTTGCGCGC
>JAPLSS010000158.1 GCA_026398515.1 Candidatus Sumerlaeota bacterium
GGTCGATGACGACCTGCGCGCCGTCGGCCTCCAGCGCGACGGCGGCGTGTCCGTAAAACGTTAGCTTGGGCATGGCGATCTCCTCTCATTTCGATTCAAACTCTCAGGCGGTTCCTGGGAGCGCCGACGTCCTCGTCGGCAAAAACGCATCGGATTGCGATCTATTGCCGACGAGGACGTCGGCGCTCCCAGGAACCGCGCTCCAGAGTTCTATTCTTTCTCCTCCGCCTGCAGTTTCAGGTTCTTCGCAAAGAACGCCTCTACTTTCGCCTCGTATTCCGGCATGGACGGGATGTTCGGCACGTGCCCCGCGCCCTCCATGATCACGAGCTCGTAGTCGGCGCCGATCTTCTTCAGCGCCTCCCCGAATTCCTCCGCCTGGCGCACATCGATGCGTTTGTCCGCCGTGCCGTGGATAATGAGGAGCGGCGGCTCGTCCTTGGCGATGTACGTGATGGGCGAGGCCTTGGCGGCCAGGTCGGGCTTCTCGTCGGCTGTGCCGCCCAGGAAGGGGACCAGCGCCACGTCGTCAACCTGCATTCCGGTGCGGCGAATCGAGTCGGGCCGAAAGTCGAACGCGCCGCTGATGGGAACGGCGGCCTGAACGCGGCTGGATTGGTCCTGATACGGCCCGTCGCCTTCGAGGCCGGCGGACTTTGGGACCAAGGCGAGCATCGCGGCCAGGTGCGCGCCGGCGGAACCGCCCAAGGCACCGATATGCTCGGGATCGACTCCGTATTTCGCCGCGTTCGCCCGCAGCCAGCGCACGGCCTGCTTGCAGTCCTCGACCTGCGCGGGGAACGGGGCCACGCCCGTCAGGCGGTAGTTGATCGTCATCGTCACATAGCCCAGCTTGCCGAAATACGCCACGCGGTCGAGGAACGTGGCCTTGTCGCCGCCCCGGAATCCGCCGCCGTGGACCATCACGATCGCCGGGCGGCGCTTCGACGTGTCTTTGTGGTAGAGGATGTCGAGCGTCTGGTATTGGGCGTTGGGGCCTTCGCCGTACGTCAGGTCGCGTTCGAGAACGAGGTCGGCGGGCAGGTCAGTGACCGCGGCTTTCTTCCGGGCGGCCTTCGACTCCGCCGGCTGCGAAGAGGCGCCCTGGGATGCGGCCTCTTCAGACGATTGCGCGCCGACCTTCTGCTTCTTGCGGTAGGCCATGGCCTCGTCGATGGTCAGTTTCCCATCGCCGTTGGCGTCGGCGTCGGGGGACCTCTTGAGGAGCTTCTGCAATTGGTCCTGTGAGGCCTTCGCGCCAGCGGCTTTCTTTGGGGCGGAGGCGGGCTCGCCCTGAGCGAAGGCGCTGCCGGCGAAGGCCAATAGAGCGGCGCAGGCGAGGGCAAGGAACGCGATGGGGATTCGAGCATGGCGTGTCATCTATTCATCCTTCCTTTCTTAGTGGCGCGGGCTCTCCAGCCTGCGTGTTTTGCATTTTCCCTCTCTCCAAAAGGGCGCCGGCTGGAAAGCCTACGCCACAGCATACTGCGAAGAGCCTTTTGTATGGAGTCCCGCCTTCAG
>JAPLSS010000764.1 GCA_026398515.1 Candidatus Sumerlaeota bacterium
CGCCTTTTCCAAGGGCATCAGCATTCCTTCGCCCGTGGTGTTCTGGACATAATCCCAGCCCCCGCCGGGCGCGGCGAACGGGAACGGATAGCCGGGGAACTCGATGTAGCGGCGGTCCGGCGCGTCGAGCGCGAGGTCAAACGCATGCGGGCATTCCTGTGCGAAGGAAATGCTGACGGCGTAGGTCGCGTCCTCTCCCGTCACTGTGGCGGAGAGGGTCGTGGGGCCGACGCGCACCGTGTCCGCGGCGACCCGAAAGCCCGGACGCGGCGCCTGCCGCCACACCAACCCGATGCGTTTGTCTACAACCGTAATGGAAGCATCCAGGAGAGACAGGGAAACGCGCAACGCCTCGTTTTCCAGCGCCGGCGCCTTGCCGCCGTCCGCTCCTTCCCGCGCCCATGCGTCTTCCCCCGCGGCCAGAGCGGCCAGCGAAAAGCCGCCCATGCCGCCCAGGAACCGGCGCCGGCTCCAAGACTCGGAGTGGGGTTGAGTAGTCATTGTTCGCTCCTATATCGGCATTCTGAAGTGCAATATATATCCCAACGCACATATTGATCGCGACGCCGCATTATTCGCGCCGCGATGTATCTTTCGCCTCTTCGCCGTTAATCCGATACTGCGGCTCCAGGGTCTCGCCATTTTCCTTATACCAGGCGACGAGGCCGGCGCGCATCGTGTCCAGCGCCTCGCGATACGCCGGATCGCGCGCCACGTTGCGCATCTCCTGGGGATCGTTTTTCAAGTCCGTCAGAAATTCCCGGGGTTCGCCCAGGTCGGGGGCCTCGCCTTCGCCGTACGCGGCATACATGTATCGCTCCGTGCGCAACCCGCGCGCGCCGTGGATTTCGATGGCCAGGGAGGTTCGCCAGTCCGCGACCTGGCCGCCCGTCGCCAGCGGCTTGACGCTGCGCCCCTTGAGCCCGGCGGGAATCGAAACGCCGGCGAAGTCGCACAGCGTCGGAATCAGATCGAGGCCGGAGGAGACGAGGTGGGTCGAGTCCACCCGGCCGGCCGCCGTCACCCCGGGCCAGCTGACGATGAACGGCACGCGAATGGCTTCCTCGTACGGCTTGCCCTTGGTCGTCAGATGGTGCGCGCCGTCCATCTCGCCGTGGTCGCTGGCGAACGCCACCAGGGTTTTCTCCGCCAGCCCGCTTTCCCGCAAGGCCGTCAGAACTTGGCCGATGTTGGCGTCAACCCACTCGGTTAGCCGCGCGTAGGCCCAGCGGCGCAGCCGCCATTGCTCGTCCGTGGCCTGAGCCGCCGCGTCCTTCTTGGGCACTCGCCGGCGGGGCTTGTCCGGCTCCTCCTCGTCGCCGGCGAGCAGCAGGGCCGGCGGCGCGTCCTCCGTCGGCGCGAAGTTCTCCGGCAGTGGCGGACACAGCGTCCGGTAGAATTCCTCTTCCGAGACGCCTTCGGGCGGCCGAATCATCTCGGCCAGCCAGGGCATCCTGTCCACCCCCGCCGTCGGGTTCGCCGGCAGCACCGCGCAGATGTCGTGGGGGTTCATGAACGAGGCGACCATCAGGAACGGGCGCTCGTGCTTTTGCCGCAGCCAGTCGGCGCAGATCTGGGCCAGTTCATTGCGAACCTGGTGAGTAATGATCTGGAAGCCGTAGATCGACGGGTCGCTGAACGCTCCGGGCAGATGGACCTTGCCGCCGTACACCGTTTCGTAGCCCGCCGCGCCGAAGATGCGGCCCAGCGTGTGTTCCATGACCTCCGGCGGCAGCGTGACCTCGTCCCGATTCGCATCCATCCCGATGCGCGAAGGCATGACCCCCGACATCATGGTCCAGCGCGACGGCACGCACACCGGGTTGCCGGGAAAGGCGCAGGCGAACCGCGCGCCGGTCGCCGCCAAACTGTCCATGTTGGGCGTCTTGAGCCACGGGTTTCCCGCGCAACTCAACATGGAGGCGTTCTGCTGGTCGGTGAGAATGAGGAGAACGTTGGGGCGTTCGCCGCCCGCGGCCTTCGCCTGCGCTCCATACAGCGCCTTCGGCAGCGCGAACGGCGCCGCCAGCGCCGCCGCCTTCTTGAGAAACTCCCTGCGACGATAATTCATGATCGACGGTCCTTTCGATGGTCTTGCGGTTGTCCCCAAATTCCTTGAGAGGATGGCGACGCAGACTTCGCGGTTGGCCCGCCATGCCATAAACGCCCTCCGGAAAAGGAGTCCCGACGTCAGTTTCTCTGTCATGGTCGGTTCACGCTCTCTAGTGACGAGGTGTTGGATGCCTCACAGTTTCCGCGCCGGGAGTTCGTCGGAACACTTCCGAAACGCCGACACGACATCCCGCCTATCGCGCATTCGAATTAGACGATCTCCTTCATCCCGGGGCGCCTTATGGCTCCTGGCCTTCCGGGCACAGTTCGAAGGCTTGCGCGACAGTCCCCGGAATGGCGCGAGGACGCCCGCTGGCGGCGTCGACGAAAACCCATTCCGTTTCGCCCCTGGCGAGGAGTCGGCCGTCGGACGTCCTCACGAAGCGGTACCGGCGCAAAGACCTCGCCCGGCGGAAGTTGACCACCCAGGTGAGCGCCTCAATCGAGTCGCCGGGGAAGGCCGGACTCAGGTACTCAATCTTGTGAGAGCGCGCCACCCATGTCGCCCCAGCGGCTTTGGTGGCGCGCGCGCCCCCGGCGGCGTCGGAATGGAGAATGGCGACGTCCTGCATCCACTGGACGTAAGCGACGTTGTTGACGTGCCCATTCCCGTCCACCACGTCATGGGAAACCGTGAAGCGGTGTCGGTAAATCGCCGCGGTATGGGATTCCGTGTCGCGCATCGTTCGGAGGCTCTTGTTTGGATGCAACGCGAGCATGAATCGCAGCGGAGCGTGTGGTCAAGCGAAGACCGCATCGGCGGAGCGGGAGAAGACGAATCCCGCCGCGCCTTCGCGTCGCCGCCCCCGCGTCGCTTTGCCTTGCGTCGCGCCGGCGTTTCGGCGAAATTCCGTCAGAAGACTTGGACTGAGTCGGAATTGTCGAGGAAAGAGGAACGCGACGCCATGCTGCCAACGGTGGAATTCTGTGGTCTGAACGCGACGCGCCTGATCATCGGCGCAAATCCCTTCGGAGGCTTCAGCCATCAGGGCCAGGAACGCAACAACGAGATGCTGGAGTATCATACGCCCGAGCGCATCATCGAGACGTGGGGCCGCGCGGCGGCGGCCGGCGTCAACACCATGATCACCAACAACGAGTCGCCCAACGTCATCCAGGCGGTGAAAGAATACCGGGCCGGGGGCGGCGGCCTGCAATGGATCGCCCAGGTCAACAACCGGCACGTCCCCAGCATGCTGCACGCGGTCGACGCCGTCGTCGAGATGGGGTGCAAGGCGCTGTACTTCCACGGCGCGCAGACCGACGCGCTGTATGCGAAACGCGATGAGACGACGCTGCGCGAGTGGGTCGATCACGCCCACGCCGCGCGCATCCCGGTCGGCGTCGCCGGCCACGCGCCCGAAGTCCACGCGTGGGTGGACGGCCTCGACCTGGTCGATTTTCACGCCGTGTGCTTTTTCAACTGCGGCAGCCTGCACGCGGGGAAGGGCCACAAATTCCGCCTCGGCGACGTGTTCCAGGCCGTCGACATGATCCGCCGGATTCGGAAGCCTTGCATCGGGTATAAGATCATGGGCGCGGGACGGCTCGATCCGCGCATGGCGTTCGAGTATGCCTTCCAACAGATCAAACCCTCCGACGTCGTGAACGTCGGCATGCACCGCGGCGACAAGGACGACATGGTGGAGGCGAACGTCGCCCTCGCGCGCGAAATCCTCGATGGCGCCGCGGAACGGTAGGCGCGTTGCGATGCGTATTATACATGTGTCTTGCGAATGCCCGGCCCCGGGCGTTTGAAGTCGCGCCCGATTTCGCTGCGTTCCGGCGCGAAGAGAGGAGCCGTCCCCATGCGCGCGAGAACTCTCGCTTTCGTTCTGTCCATTGGCGTTCTGGTCTTCCGCGGGGTCGCCGCCGGCGCGCCGCCGCGGGAGGAGATGAGCCTGAACGGCCAATGGCAGGCTCAGAAAGCCGCCGACCTGGCGTTTCCGCCCGCCGGCGAATGGAAGCCGGCGCCCGTGCCCGGCTATCTCGTGGGCGTCAACTATGAGCGGGCCTGGCTGAAGCGCGAGTTCCAGGCGCCGCCGTCCATGCGCGGACGGCGCGTGGAGCTCGATTTCGGCGGTGTGAAGTGGAACAGCGTCATCTATCTCAACGGCGAGAAGGTCGGCGGCCACTTCGGCGGCTACGAGCCGTTCACCGTCGACATCACGGACAGGGTTCGTTTCGATCAGCCGAATGAACTGCTGGTCGGGGTGTGCGATTGGACGGGGGTGTTCCTCGATCGCAAGACCGACTTGACCGGGCAGAAAGGCCAGGAAACGCGCCACGTCGTCAAGGACGAGATCCTGGCCCCCGTCGGCGGCCTGATCGACATGTACGGCATCTGGGACGAGGTCACGCTGCGCGCTCATCCCGCCACGTATATCCAGGACTGCTTTATTCAGCCGTCGGTGCGCCGCGGCGAGTTGACCGTGCGGGCGACAATCGCCAACGCCGATTCGTCCGACCGCGCCGTGGCGATCGCCGGCGTTGTCCTGGACGGCGAGAGAGAGGCGTTGGCGCTCCCCGCCGCCCAAGCGACGATCCCCGCGGGGAAAGAGGCGGCAGTCCTTCTCAAGGCGCCATGGCCGAACGCGCATCTCTGGTCGCACGAGGACCCGTATCTGTATCGTCTGCGACTCTCGCTTCGCGATTTGAAGGCGGCGGAAGGCGCGCCCACCGACGAACTGACAATCCGCTTCGGTTTCCGCGAGTTTTGGACGCAAGGGCCGGACTTCTATCTCAACGGCAAGAAGATCCACATGCTGGCGACCGCTTCGTGGCCGCCGCGCGAATGGACCGAGAACGAGGCGATTCTCAAGAAAATGGAACTCATCAAGGCGAGCCACACGATCGCCATGCGCACGCACACCCAGCCCTGGCCGCGCAAGTGGTACGACATGGCCGACGAGGCGGGCCTGCTGATGATCCCCGAGGGCGCGATCTGGAACGACGACGACGCCTACCGCATCCACGACCCGCGCTTTTGGGACAACTACGCCGCGCACCTGTCGGCGATGGTCGGCAATCTCAAGAACCATCCGTCGGTCGTGATGTGGAGCCTGGAGAACGAATTCCACGGCAATCGCATGAACGACCAATCGCCCGCGCTGAAGGACCTCGTGCGCATGGGCCAGCTGGTCAAGCAGGCCGACCCGACGCGCCCCATCACCTACGAGTCGGACAACGATCCCGGCGGCGCGAGCGACGTGCTCGGCATCCACTATCCGCACGAATACCCCCAGTTCACCCAATGGCCCAACGAGGCCGACTGGCTCGACGCGCCGATCCATCTCAACAACACATTTCTCGACGACAAGAAGGAGTTCTTCTGGGAGCGAAAGAAGCCGCTCTACATCGGCGAATTCCTGTGGATTCCCTCGACCGACCCGTCGGGGCAAACGGTCTTCTTCGGCGATGAATGCTACCGCGATTATGGCCGGTGCAAGAAGATGGCCAAGGGCGAATCGTGGCGCATGCAAATCCTCGGCTATCGGCGTCATGACGTCAGCGGCATTTCGCCGTGGAACATGTTCGAAGGCGGCCCGCTCGATGACACCAATCCGATGTACATGGGGCAGACGTGGGCGTACCGCCACGTGGCTGCGTTCCTTCGGGAATACGACCGCAACTTTTTCGCCGGCGAGCCGGTGAAGCGGGTGGCCGACCTGTACAACGATACACTCAGCGACGGAACCTTTGAGTTTTCGTGGAAACTGGCGGGGAATGGCGCAAAGGAGACCGGCGCGAGCGAATCGGCGACGCTGGCGCCGGGCGCGCACGAGACGCGCGCATGGGAGATTCCCGCGCCCGAGGCGAAGGAGCGCGCGCCGCTCACGCTCACCGTGGACATGCTGCGGGATGGGAAAACGGAGTCCCACGAGGACTACCCGTTCATCGTCTGGCCGCGACCGCGCCTGCAAGCGCCGGCGGGCGCCGTGGTCGGCGTGTTCGTGCCCGCGGGCAAAACGGCGCCGGCTCTCAAGCGGCTCGGGCTGGAATTCTGT
>JAPLSS010000998.1 GCA_026398515.1 Candidatus Sumerlaeota bacterium
GCCGTCACCGTGTTCGACAATTGCGCGCCGAAGTCGCTGGGGGCGGGGTCGTATCTCTTTTTCAACGGCCTCCCGCCGATGAAGGACCTGGCCGCCGCGGCCGAGCCGCTGACGCAGCCGCTGATCGTCGACTGGAACCGCGTGCATCCGCTCACGCGCTACGTGAACTTCGACATGGTGAACATCAACAAGGCGCTTAGCGTCAGCGCCCCGTCGTGGATTCAGCCCATCGCCGAGGGCGAAACCTCGCCGCTGGTCTTCGCCCTGGAGCGCGAGCAGTGCCAGGCGGTGGTGGTCGCGTTCGATCCCCTGCAATCCGATTGGCCGCTGCGCGTGTCGTTTCCGATCTTCGTCTCGAACGCCATCGAGTGGCTGACCCGCGCGCGCTTCTCGACCGACACGTTCTGCCATCCCGCCGGGGCCACCGTTCCGCTCGTCGCGCCGGGCGATGAGAAGGAGGCGGTGGTCGAGACGCCGTCGGGCGAGAAGCGGTCGGTTGATGTGTCGGAGGGCCGCACGGCGTATTTCGCGCAGACCGACGAGATCGGCTTCTACCAGGCGCAGCTGGGGAGCGCGGCGCATCCGTTCGCGGTCAACCTGCTGTCGGGCGCCGAGTCGAACATCGCGCCGAAGTCGGAGATCGTCCTGCGCAACCAGGAGGTCAAGGCCGAAGCCGGCGTGCTCAAGCAGAATCGCGAGGTGTGGCAGTGGTTCGCGCTGGCGTTCCTCGGAGTGCTGATTCTCGAATGGCTGATCTACTGCCGCCGGGCGTGGATGTAAGACGGGTTTGACCGCAAAGAACGCAAAGAACACAAAGAAACGCTATGAACTGTCTTGGTGTTTCTCTTTATACTCTTTGCGTTCTTTGCGGTTAATTTCTTCGTGTCCATTCGTGGTTCCGTCGTTTCACACCGCTGCTGATGAGTGTTCCTCCGCCAATTCGCGGACCAGATCCTCGTAACGCTTCTGACCATCCTTCGCCCATTCGTCGTCCGCAACGTTCACCTCGAATCGCATCTCGTCCCACCAGACCGCTCCGGCGCAGATCGCAGCGACGATGAATCCGCCGAACCCGACGAGAATATACGGTCCGTCCCCGCTGGGCGTGTTGCTAAAGCAGAGCGCGATCAAGAATCCCAAGAAGCAAGTAGCCAACAACACGAAAAGCGCGCCGCTCACCGAGGCAGCGCCTCTGCCGATCCATCGGTCAAAGCGCCGCTTCGTTTGAATGTCGCCGGCGCTTCCAACCACGGCTCGGCGCACGGCGTGCAGCACCTTCTTCACAACCGCGGATCGAGTCTCAAGGTTCAGGGCGATGAACCCGGCGAGAAGCCCGCCATAGCAAACGATTCGAACGAGGGGGTGTTGTGGCGCCCACCCAAAGCGCGCGAAAATGCCCGCCGCCACGCTCAGAACCGCCAGGTTTAGAATGCACTCCGGGACCGCGTGCCGGCTGTGCCAGTAGAGCGCCCTGCCCACTTCGATGCCGGCGATGTCGCGGTACGTCAGCGGCGTCAACCACAACTCCATGAGCCGCGCCTTGTCCCGCGCTGCGAGCGTCTCCAGGAGTCCGCGAGCTGCGATGAACCCCTGACGCTGGAGGATATTTCTCGTCCAGCCCATCCACCACCCTATGATTATGAACAACACAAACGGCGGCACACCTTTGAACCCGGGAAACGCCAGAAAGACTGGACGCAAGGCCCAGAGAATTGCTGGCAGGAGCGCCGAAAGGCCCCATCCCAGCAAGACCAAGAAGACCCGCTGGACCCACACCCTGCATAGCTGGCGCCGCGAGTCCATTCGAATAAGCGCCTCTGTCAACGGGTGCTCCGCCAATCGCGCCGGCGTCGGCCATCGATCACGCACCTTATCCAATTCCCGCGCTAAACGTTTTGCCGTCGCTTCCGTGTTCATGATTGGACCTGGTCTATGGTTCGGTTCACAAGTTCACGGAGGAATGCCGTTCCACTAGATCGCGGATCATCTCCTCGTATAGCGTCTGGCCCGTGGACGCCGAGTCGCGCAACTCCCAGTCCAACGACGGCCTCTCCACGGTTTGGAGGAGGGAGTAGACCAGCTCTATGAGAAGCGCGCACAGGCCAAACACAATGAACCAGTTATCCATCCCTTGAGGCGGGGAAAACGCCAGCACGGGGATGGTGAGCAGCAGGAAGGCCGCGAACTTGATTGCCAGAGCCTTCGGGGAGACGGCGCCCTTCCTGCCGAGTCCACCCAAGGGCCGCCATCGCGATCGGGAGGCGTCCTTGCACGCGTCCAAGGCCTCCATCGTGCGTTGCATCGCCGCGCTGGCCGCCGCCTCCGGGGTGTGCAGGAGGATCGGGGTCAGGAAGGCGAGCAGGCCGGCGAAGAATAACAAGTGGGCAAAGACACTCTGGGGCCAAACGCCGATTCGGTGCAGAATCGCGCATAGCAGGGCTATGCCGCCGAGGACTACCAGGAGCGCCCCCGTTCTCTTTTCGCGATGGCGGATCAGCGCGCGCCCCGTTTCGGCGCCGAGCATGTCGCGGAAGGCCAGAGGCGTCATCCAGAGTTCCATGAGCCGCTCGGGATCGCCCCGGGAGAAAATCTCGGCGAATCCACCTTTGTTCTTGTGGATTGCGCCCTGCATCAATCCCCGAGCCCAGTTGAGCGCGACCAAAGCGAAGGCAAACAACCCAATCATCCACGGCGACGAAAGCCTTGTGTGGGAGAGCGCCGGGAGAAGAACCGGAGCCATCATAGGAATGACCAGCAGGAAGACAGTCGCTACAGCGAAGACGATCGCCCGGATCATCTTCCGCCCGCGCCGGCGGTCGATTTGGACCAGGACCTCCGTCAGCGGATGCCCGGCGGCCTCGGCCGTCGCCGGCCAGCGCCAACGGATTCTCGCCAATTCGCGCGCGAGCTGCGCTGCCGTCGTGTCAGTCTTCACGGTGAATCACCGCCCCCGCGGTTCAATCGGCAATCGCAAATCGGCAATCCTCACGCCTCTTCCGCGATCTCCCGAACCAGCTTTCGATAGCGCTCTTCCAGGCCGACCGCCTTTTCCTCGAAGTGAAAATCGCCCATGCTGTGCCAATCGGTCTCGATGAAGGCAAACGCCGCGGCGAAGAGAAGCCCCGCCATGCCGAACAGAATGAACGCGCCGTCGGCATTCCCGATCTCACCGTCCAGCTGCCGGATGGTGAACAGGAGGAGACAGCCCAGCAGGAAGCAGCCCAACGCCCAGGCGATGGCCGCCATGTGAATCGAAACCGCGCCCCGCCGACCCGCGCGGCGAAAGAGCAACTGCCTCTTGCGGCCTTGCCAATCGGTCGCGCCGAGCACGCCGGCCAGGAGGCTGATCTGGCCGAAGACGAGCCGCTCGTCGTCGGTCAGGCGCAATGTCGTGATGACGGCGGTCAGAATGCCGACGTCGAAAAGCGCGCCGGCCAGAAGGCTGCCGGGGCCGAGTCCGAGCGCGAGGCAGAGGAGTTGCGCGGCGACCCACGAAGCGCAGAACGCGCCATAGCCGAGCCGTCGGCCCGCCGGCCGCCGCGGGCTGAGGCAGGCGCCGGCCGCTTCGATGGCCAGCATCTCCGGGGCCCCGAGCGGCGTCATCCAGATCTCCAGCAGGTTCTCTTTCCGCGACAGGAGGCGCGCCATCCCGCCGCCGGCCGTCGCGCCGGAGAGGCGCAGCCCCCGGCCAATCCATGCCCCTACGGCGACGAACGGCCCGAAGATGAACGCCGGCTGCCAGATGAGTTTCGCCTCCGGGAGCGAATAGAGAGTCAGCGCGATCGCGCCCGCGGCCAACCCGCAGAGGATGGCCGCCACGCCCGATGAGTCGAGCGCCCACCCGCCCAACCGCCGCCGGCTGCGATGGGCGAGCATCTCCGTCAGCGGATGCTCCGCCGCCGCGGCGATGCGGGGCCAGCGCCGGCGCATTTGGTCCAACAGGGCGCGGCATCTGTATTCATCCGTGTTCATCCATGGTTGCCATTTATTGGAGTTGACGTTTCTGGGAGCGCCGACGGCCGCGTCGGCTACATTCATAAGGAATTCACTATGGAAGCCGACGTGGCCGCCGGCGCTCCCAGAAACGCGCGGCCTTTCAGCATACCAGCGGTTTCAATCGAAAATCGGCAATCGCCAATCGGCAATTGCAGAACCAACCTACTGCTCGTAATCCTCCCGCCGGCGCTCGATCGTGACGGCGGCGCAGGCGGCGGCGGGGACGGCCGAGGGCTTGCGGACGGTGAGGCGTAGGGCTTCGAGCGCGGCGTAGTATTCGAAGAGCATGCCGGCCGCTTCTTCGGCGAGGGTTTCGAGCAGGTGGAATTGTCCGTCGACGGCCAGTTCCTCGAGCCGCGCGGCCACCTCGGAGTAGTTCGCCGTCGCCCCCACGTCGTCGGTCTCGGCCGCTTCGGCGAAATCCAAATCGAGGTCCACGTCCACCAGGAGCGCCTGCGGCGACTCGCGCTCCTTCGGATTGACGCCGATGACGCAGATGATCCTGAGATCCCTGAGGCTGATGGTTCCGATCATGGAGCGAGGACCCTTTCCTGGAATGTGGGAAAAGCGGGAAACGCGGGGACACGCGCGCTTTTCCGGTGGATCATCGCGGAGCCAGTCTAAGGTCCTCCGCCGGAAAAGCGAGCCAGTCCCCGTTTTTCCCAAAGGAGGCGATGCCAAACCAACTGGACCGAGATGATAGATAAGAACGTGCGAAATTCGCAACGAGCAAAGAGCGTTGCGCGGTTGTTCCAATCGAAAATCCAAAATCAAAAATCAAAAATGGTGGAAGCCATGCCAGTTCGCCCGTATTGTTCCCGGCATGCCCGAGTCGGCCGACGATATCCTGTCCATCGATCGCCTGTGGCGGCGCTTTCGCCGCTGGAAGGAGCGGCCGCGCACGCTGAAGGACGCGGCGATCCGACTAGTCCGGCGCGAGGGGGTCGCCTACGATAGCTTCTGGGCGCTGCGCGACGTGTCCTTCAACGTGCGCCGGGGCGAAGCGCTTGGGCTGTGCGGGGCGAACGGGTCGGGCAAGAGCACGCTGCTCAAGGTCATCGCCGGCATTGTCCCGCCGACCTACTGGCGCGTCGTCGTGCGCGGGCGCGTCGCGGCGTTTCTCGAACTGGGCGCGGGGTTTCATCCCGAACTGTCGGGCCGCGAGAATATCGCGCTCAACGGCGTGATCATGGGCCTGAGCGAACGGGAGATCGCGCGCAAGACCGACTCCATCATCGAGTTCGCCGAACTGGGCGAGTTCATCGACAGCCCGGTGCGCACGTATTCCGCCGGCATGTATCTGCGGCTGGGATTCGCCATCGCCTGCCACGTCGATTGCGATCTGCTGCTGATCGATGAGGTGCTGGCTGTGGGCGACGCGGCGTTTCAACAGAAGTGCGCGGCGTGGTTCGATGCGCTGCGCGCACGCAACGTGGCCGTCGTGCTGGTGTCGCATTTCCTGCCGACGCTGGCCGAGATGTGCGACCGCGCGGTTTGGCTGGACGGGGGCGAGGCGCGGGCCGAGGGCGAGGCGCGCGAGACGTTGCAGCGGTATTGCCCGTATGCGGTCCTGCCGCCGCGGCGCGAGGTTCGCGGCGCGTAGGGCGGGCTTGGGGTCGCGGGGGGGATGGGATTTTGAAATCCCTCTGGACGAAGTGGACGGCATGGACAACGTGGACGACATGGATGGAGCTTGTTGCACGACCTGAGGGTCGCACTACGAACTTGAGGCGTTTTTGAGAGCCATGAGCGCTGTTCCCGATTTCTCCGAATACCGCCTCGAGGGGGCGGCGGATGTCTGGGCCGGCTGGCGCGCGCGCCTGACGCTGATCAAGCACCTAACGCGCCGCCATCTGGCCGAACGCTATCGCGGCAGCGCGCTGGGGTTCGTGTGGTCGCTTCTGAATCCGCTGCTGATGATGCTGGTTTACTCGTTTGTTTTCCGTGTCGTGATGCGCGCGCAGATCCCCGGCGTCCGCTACGAGGCGTTCTTCCTGACCGGCTATCTCGCGTGGAATTTCTTCAGCGTCGGGGCGCAAAACGCCGCCTCGTCGGTGGTCGAGGGGCGCTACCTGATCCACAAAGCGCGCCTGCCGCACGTCGCCCTGCCGCTCGCCGCCATTCTCTCGAATCTCGTCAACTACGTAGTCGTGCTTCCTCTGCTTCTGATCTTCAACGCCATCTTTGGCGTGCGGCTGGGACCATCGATCCTTCTGCTGCCGCTGGCCGTTTTGTTGTTGTCGGCATTGACGGTCGGCGTCGGGCTGATCCTGGCCGGCGCGGCGCCGTTCTTCCGCGACCTCCTGCAAGTCAGCGGCGTTCTCTTCACCGCCTGGTTCTTCGCCACGCCAATCCTTTATCACCTGCAATACCAGCTCGCGCCGCACGTTTCGCCGGCGATGCTGTTGCTCTATGAGATGAACCCAACCGTCGGCGCGACGCGTTTCATCCAGGCCGTCTTCTTGAACGAAGCGATGCCGTGGAGGGAGATCGCCTATTCATTCCTTGGCGCAATCGCGTTTCTTGCCATAGGAATCTTGTCGTTTGGCCGGCTGTCCAAACGATTCTTTGAAGCGCTCTGACTCCGATTAGAACGCCCCTCGCTGCCACGAAATCTCCGGCTTCCCCTTGCCGGCGAGCTTGACGCCGATGATGTCGAAGCTCGTCGATTCCGGCGGCTGGCGAAACAGGCCGAGGTAGACGCGCGCCGCTTCGCGAATGCGGCGTTGTTTGTCTTCGCCCACCGCCTCGTCCGGCGCGCCGTACTCGTCCGACGCCCGCGTCTTGACTTCGACGAACAGGATTTCGCCCTTGCGTTCGGCGATCAGATCGATCTCGCCCTGGGGGGTTTGGAAGTTGCGCTCCAGGATGCGGCAGCCGTTTCGGCGCAGGTGGCGGATGGCCTGCTCTTCGCCCCACACGCCGAGTTTGTGGCGCGGATCGCGCGAGCGGCGCAGCCAGCCGATCATCGCAGCGCCTCCAGGCTGGCGGCGCTGGCCCCGCCAAACAGCCAGCAGCGAACCTGGCGGTGTTCGCATTCGACGAGCGGCCGGTCGGTTCGCGCCAGGGTCTGCTCGGCTTCCTCACGAAAGGCGCCGCCATCGCCTGCCTCGCGCAACGCCGCCAGGCGCGCGAAGGACCGCGACGGGCGCGCCAATTCCGAGAACCAACTGACGCCGTTAAAGGAAAACCGGTGCAGGGTGCAAGGGCCGAGGCGCTCCAGGCGCTCCAGGTGTTCGGGACTGGCGTAGCCCTTGTGGCGCTCGAAGAAGTAGCCGGGATATTCGTCGGCGTAGGCGGCCATCATGCGGTCGCGCGTGGTCTTGGCGATAATCGACGCGGCGGCGACGGACAGCGACATGCCGTCGGCTTTGGCCTCGGCGCGCACCGGCAGGCCGCGGAAATCGAGTTTCAGAAAATCCGTCATCAGCAAGACGAATGGACAGTTGATCGCTTCGAGAGCCTGGCGCGCGGCGAGGTGCGTAGCCTGCAGGATGTTGATCGAGTCGATCGTCCGCGGGCCAACGACGCCGACTCCGATGCCGAGCGCCGCGCCTTCGATTCGTTCGCGCGCCGCCTCGCGCTCTTCCTCCGTCAACTTCTTGCTGTCATTGACGCCTTCGAGCGATAAGCCGGTGGGGAAAACCACCGCCGCGGCGACAACCGGCCCCGCCAGCGGCCCGCGCCCTGCCTCATCGACGCCGACGATCAAGCCGCCGGCCTCTTTCCGCAACGCCTCGTCGAACGCGGCCAGGCGCTCGGCGGTGGCGGCCCGAGAGCGTGAAACGGAAGATGTGCGCGGCAGGGGAGTAGTTTTCATAGG
>JAPLSS010000256.1 GCA_026398515.1 Candidatus Sumerlaeota bacterium
GCGATCTCAGCCGTCTTGCGGCTCGGCCCGACGCGCAGGCGCACCTTCTTCCCGCGGAGGTCATAATAGAAGACATACCATGTCCCCTGGCCTCTCGGCTGGTTGGCTTCCGAGTAAAAGCGGTTGTCCGTCTTCGAGCGGAACATGAGGCTGGCCATGACAGCATCCTTTCCACGCCAATGGAACGCCATCGACTCCGCTGGATCTTGTCACGGAAAGGCACTCTTTGTCACTCCGAAAAAGGCACACTGTAGGCACACGGGGAACGGCGGGATCGAGAATCATGCTCAAATATATGGAGTTACATCCTGCAAATCCGAGATAGCGGAGAGGGCGAGACTCCATACCCCCATTTTCGCGGGTTTCCGGGCGACCCGGAGCGCCATGAGTTGCTGTCATCCAGACTGCCTGCGTTTCGCGGGTTTTGGCAAGCCGAACCGTATGGCGGAGGCTTTCCCGCCTGCTCTGCCCCGAAAATCTGCGGTTGAGTAGCGTGGGCTGCCAGCCCGCGCAATGTGGTTGAAAACCCAGGGATGCGCGGGCTGGCGGCCCACGCCGCGGCGGAAGTGTTCGCCCAAAACGGCTATCGCAACGCCACGTTTCGCGAGATTTGCCAGCGGGCGCAAGCCAACATCGCCGCGGTCAACTATCACTTCGGCGACAAGGAACGCTTCTACTCCGCCGTCGTCGAGCATGTCATCGAGCAGGAGGGGGACGTTCTACGGGAATTCCAATCGCGCATGGAGACCCCGGCGCCGCCCGAGGAGCGGCTGCGGACCTTCGTCCATTTGGCGCTGAACAGCCTGTTGGGGGCCTCGCCACCGACTCGGCTCATCCGGCTGATGGCGCACGAGATGATGGAGCCCACTCCCGCGCTGGATTTCATGGTCGAACGGGTGGTTCAGCCCACCCACCAGAATATGCGGGAGATTGTCCGGGAGATCCTGGGCGAGAAGGCCGACGAGCGGATGATCGCGGACTGCGCCCACAGCATCACGGGCCAGTGTTTCATTTTTCATCACGCGCGCGCCGTCATCGCGCGTCTGGGGACGTATCCGGCGCATGACCCGGCGACGATTGAGCATCTGGCCGAGCACGTCGCGCAATTCTCCCTGGAGGCGCTGCATTCGATCCGGGAGGGGCTGAGAGGGTTCGCAGTGACGCCTTGAGGCGTTTCCTTGGGCCTTGCCTCAGGCGTTTCCCAACGGCTGAAGCCGTCGCTCCGAACGGGAGTTGATTGAAAGAACAAGGAGTCGGTTCATGAATATCGCCAATGCCGCGTTGCCCGAACGGCCGGGCTTGCGAAAGAAAGACCGCCGCCCGTGGGCGCTCTGGCTGGCGCTTGCGGCCATCGTCGCGGTGGGCGCCGCCCTGGCGTGGAACGTCGTGCTGGGCGCCGCGGAGACGGCCCGTTCCGACGCCTCGACCTCGGCGGAAAGCGCCGCCGGCGCCCCGCGGGGCAAGGCGACCCTGGGTTACGCCCGCACCTCGGCGGCCAAGGATTCGCAGCCCTCGGCGACGGTCAACGTCAACGTTCCGACCACGACGGTCGAGGTCGTCACGCGCCCCAGCGTGCTGCGGTTGACGGGCGTGCTCGTCCCGGACGAGAAGTCCGAGGTCGCCAGCAACGCCAGCGGCATCGTGCAGGAGATGCGCGTCGACCGCGGCAGCAGGGTCGAGCAAGGCGACGTGCTGGCGCGCCTCGATGCGACGGACGCGGAAAACGATCTGGCCGAAGGCGAGGCGGCGGCTGAGGAGTTGCGAGTGCGCCTGGGATTGGATCAGGCGAAGGACGATTGGAGCGTCGAGGACCAGCCGGAGGTCCAGGCCGCCAAGGCTGCGGTGGATCTGGCCATCGCGAATTTCCAACGCCTCACGGAGTTGAGGGATCAAGGAGCCATCTCCCACGCGGACTACGACCAGGCCGAGATGGAGGGCCGGTCGGCGCGCGAGCGGTATCTGCAGGCCGTTCAACAGGCTCGCCAACTCTATCAGAGTTACCAAACCGCCCTGACGCGGTTGCGGGCGTTGCGCAAAGCGGTGGACGACACGACCGTCAAGGCGCCGTTCCGCGGATGGGTCTGCGAGAAGTTCGTGGCGCCGGGCGAGCGGATCAGCGTCGGCCCCGGCGGCGGCGGCAAAGTGGCGTTGCTGCTGCGGATCGATCCGATCCGCCTGTCGCTGACCGTGCCGCAGCAGAGCGCGGGGATGGTCAAGGAAGGGCAGAAGGCCGTCTTCCAGGTGGATAGCTATCCGGGCCGAACGTTCACGGCGGCGACGCGCTACATTTCGCCGGCGGTGGACAACGCCACGCGGTCGCTGACGGTAGAAGCCACGGTCGGCAATCCCGACTACGCGCTGCGGCCCGGGATGTTCGCCACGGCGGACTTGGAGTTGGCGGGCCAGGCGCAGGACCTCTTCGTCCCCGCCGCCGCCGTTCAACGGGAAGGCGACGTGGCGCGGCTGTTCGTGGCGCGCGGCGGCGTGGCCCACGAGGTGGTTGTTTCGACGGGCGCGACCGTGGGCAAGCGAACCCGGATCCTCTCGGGCCTGGAGCCGGCCGACGTGATCGTCCTGGCGCCGGAAAAGGTCAGGGATGGGGATCGAATACAATGATTGCCGATTGCCGATTGTCGATTGTCGATTGAACGGCAAACATCCACCACAAAGGCACAAAGGCACGAAGCGTGGATCACTTTTGTGTCTTTGTGTCTTTGTGGTGAGTCAGGGTCGTTCAATCGGCAATCGACAATCGGCAATTGAGAGCCTGAAATCGTGATGGATGTTGTCGTATGCACGCCTTAGCCGCCCTTTGTGTCCGGCGCCCCGTGTTCGCCACCGTGTTGATCCTGATTCTGGTCGTCTTCGGCGTCTTCGGATACCTGAACCTCGGGCTGGACCGTTTCCCCAAAGTCGACATTCCCATGGTCACGGTCACCACGCGTCTGCCGGGTTCCGCGCCGGAAGAGGTGGAGACCGAAATCACCGACAAGATCGAAGAGGCGGTCAACACCGTCAGCGGCATCGACGAGCTGCGCTCGGTGTCGTCCGAGGGCATCTCGCAGGTCTTCATCATGTTCCTGCTGGAGAAGGACGTCGACGTGGCGGCGCAGGAGGTCCGCGACCGCGTCAACCGCATCCTGGCGGAGTTGCCGGAGGACGTCGAGCAGCCGTCGGTGGAGAAGATGGACCCGGACGCGGCGCCGGTCCTGACCCTCGCCGTCTCGGCGCCCGTGGAGATCAAGGACCTGACGGAGTATTGCGACAAGGTCCTGCGCCGGCAGTTGGAGTCGGTCGAAGGCGTGGGCCAGGTCATGGTGGTCGGCGGCCAGAAGCGCCAAATCAACGTCTACCTGGACCCGCTGAAGCTGCGCGCCCACGGACTGACCGTGGCGGACGTGGCCCGGGCGTTGGGTTCCCAGAACCTTCAGATTCCCGGCGGGACGATCAAGGCCGGCGCCTCGGAATACACGTTGAGGACCCTGGGGCGGGTCGGCGCGGCGAAGGAGTTGGAGTCCATCGCCGTGACGACGCGCGCCGACCACACCATCGCCATCGGCGACCTGGGGCGGGTCGAAGACGGCGTCGAGGAAGCCGCCAGCATGGCGCAGTTCAACGACACGCCGGCCGTTCTGCTCAACGTGCGCAAGCAGTCGGGAACCAACACGGTCGCGGTGGTCGATCGGGTCAAGGAGCGGCTGGCCGCGATCCTGCCGAACGCGCCGAAGAGCCACAAGATCGAGATCGTCCGCGACCAATCGGTCTTCATCGTCGACGCGGTCAACACGGTGAAAGAGCACCTCGTGCTGGGCGCGATCCTGGCCGCGGTCGTCGTCTTTTTCTTCCTCGCCAACTTGCGCACGACGGTGATCTCGGCGCTGGCCATCCCCACGTCGATCATCAGCGCCTTCGCGGCGATGCACTACATGGGGTTCACGCTGAACAGCCTGACGCTGCTGGCGCTGACGTTGTCGGTGGGCATCGTCATCGACGACGCCATCGTCGTGCTGGAGAACATCTATCGCTACATCGACGAGAAGGATTACAAGCCGTTCGACGCGGCGCTGGCGGCCACGCGCGAGATCGGCATGGCGGTCCTGTCGATCACGCTGTCGCTGGTGGCCGTGTTCCTGCCCATCGCGTTCATGGGCGGAATCGTCGGCCGGTTCCTGAAATCGTTCGGCATCACCATGGCTTCGGCCATCCTGGTCAGCATGCTCGTCAGTTTCACCCTGACGCCGATGCTGGCCGCCCGCTGGCTGCGCAAGGCCCGGCAAAAATCCCCCGCCGCCTCTGGTCCCACCCCGTCCACAACGTCCATTCCGTCCACTTCGTCCATCACGTCCACCGCCGCCGCCGAACCCGCCGCCGAGCCCCTGGCCAACGGGCGGACCGAGCCGGAGGAGCCGCATTCCATCGCCGAGTTCGAACAGGCGCACGCGCATTCGTCGTCGAAGAGCCGCGGGCTCTATCGCTGGATTGAGCGGACCTACTTGGCGCTCCTTCGGTTCTCCATGCGATTCCGCTGGCTGGTGGCGCTCACCTGCCTGGCGCTGCTCGTTTCCATTCCCTTCCTGATGGGGCGCACGCGGAAGAACTTCCTGCCCGACGACGACCAGTCCGAGTTCCAGGTCAGCATTCGCGCGCCGGAAGGCATGTCGTTGGAGGCCACGCAGGTCCTCGTGGCGCGCATCGCCCGGGAGATCCGCCAACTCAACGGCGTGCGCTACACGATCGCCAGCACCGCCGACACCGAACAGCAGATCCCCAACCTGGGCGGCATTTACGTGCGGCTGGTCGATGTGTCCGAGCGCACGTTCAGCCAGATGGAGATCATGGATTTCGCCCGCAGGAACATCCTGCCGAAGTACGCCGGCGAGAATCTGCGCGTCAGCATCACCCCGGCGGCGGCCTTCTCGGGCGGCGGCTTTTCGAGCGCCGACGTGCAGTTCATGATCGCCGGGCCGGACATGAAACGCCTGGAGAATTACGCCGGCCGGCTGTTGCAGTGGATGAAGCAGCTGCCCGGCGCGGTGGACGTCGATAGCTCGCTGGTCGTCGGGAAGCCGCAGTTCGGCGTCACCGTGGACCGCGCCAAAGCCGCCAACCTGGGAGTTTCCGTCGCTGACATCGCCCAGACGCTGCGCCTGCTGGTGGCCGGCGACAAGGCCAGCGACTACAACGAGAAGGGCGAGCAATACGAGGTCCACGTGCGCGGCGAGTCGCAATACCGGAACAACGTCGACCAACTGGGGATGGTCACCGTGCCGTCGACGAAACTGGGCGCGGCGCCGCTCGGCGATTTCGTGAAGTTCGAGCAGGGAACCGGCCCGGCCCAGATCAACCGGCTGAACCGCAGCCGGCAAGTGACGCTGAGCTGCAACATGACGTCCAACGCCTCGCAGACGACCATTCTGAACGCGCTGGCGGAGGCGGCCAAGGAGTTGAACATGGGCCCCGATTACAAGTCGGGGCTGCTCGGCCGCTCCAAGGAGATGGCGCGGATGATGCGCGGGTTCCTGCTGGTCTTTATTATGGCGTTCGTCTTCGTGTACCTCGTCATCGCCGCGCAGTTCGAGTCGTGGGTTTATCCGTTGGCGATCCTGATGGCCTTTCCGCTGACTCTGCCGTTCGCGCTGATCTCGCTGCTCTTTTTCAACCAATCGCTCAACGTGTTCTCCATCCTCGGCGTGCTGGTGTTGTTCGCGGTGGTGAAGAAGAACGCGATCCTCCAGATCGACCACACCAACCAGCTGCGGGCGGCGGGGATGTCGCGCTACGACGCGATCATCGCCGCCAACCTCGACCGGTTGCGGCCGATCCTGATGACCACGGTGGCCTTCGTGTGCGGCATGATCCCGCTGCTCGTGTCCAGCGGCGCCGGCGCGGCGACCAACAAGACGATCAGCAGCGTGGTGATCGGCGGCCAGACCCTGTCGCTTCTGCTGACCCTTTTGGCCACGCCGGTGATTTACTCGATCCTCGACGACGTCGCGCACTGGCGTCCCTGGCGGCGGCCCAAGGCGTGATGGGGACCGAGACAGAGCGGACCGCCATCGGGAGGGCGCGCCTGCCCGCCGCGCGGGCGCATCTTAATACTGCTACGGCGATGTCGCCGCGGCCATGGCGACAGTCCCCGATGTCGCGGGATCATGCGCCGCCGTCCATACCCAACTCATCCGTCCGCGAAATCGGCCACAGTCCCCATGCCGCGCCAACGCGATGGTCGGCCGCCACGTCAATCCATCGACGCAACCGTAGCAGTGTCAAGATGCGCCCCTGCCGCGTCGCGCCAATCTTTTTCGCTTGGCGCCGTCCTGCGCCCTCTGGTAGTAATATATCAGGCGGCGTCGGTTCCGCCGCGGAGGGATTCCAAGACTTGAAGGATTTGGTCACAAAAATCGCCTATTCCATGCTGCAAGACGGACGCCGCCGCGCGCCATCGCCCCGATTCCTGCTCCCGTGAGGTTTGTAGCATGACGACTGTTGAAGTACAAATGGATGCGTCACGTTCCACGGATTTGCGCCCGGAAACCCAGAGCGGGATCACCTTCCACCACAGCGCCTCGAGTCCCGGCTACTGGTTCAGCGCCGGCGAACTGGAGACGATGATCGACAACCGGGTGTTCCTCGAGTTGCCGGATCGCCCGGAAGCGTGCTCGCTGGACGAGGAGTTCAATCGCGGGCCGCGGGTCTGCCCGGGGTGCGGCTTGGGCAGCCATTTGTTCGAGATGTGCTCCTACGTGACCCCTGAGGTGCGCTTGAAGGCCTGTCACGTCTGCCATGGCCGCTGGCTCGGCCACCAGAGCCTGTTGCTGCTCACGGACCATCTGCGCTACAGCGGCCTGATCGGCGTGTTCAAGCGCCTGTACGGGGCCTTTCACGCCAACCCGCGCGCGCGCTAAGGCTTCTCCCCGCCGCGGCCAGGGGCATGACGTCCAACACGTCGGATGTGTCGGCCCGGTCTGATTTGCCGCAAGAGCAATACGGCGCGTGGCGCTTGTTGTCCTTCCCGGCCTCGCGGACTTCCTTGTTCGGAATCCTGGATTTCTTCTTTTCTCTCCCCTATCCTTTCTGCGCATTGGTTGAACCGCGGGGCATGGCCCCTGCGTTCCCCCGGAAACGATGGAAACGGGGAGCGTTGTCGGAACAGGCGGCGGCGGGATGCGGAAAACAACAGGCGTCTTTCTCTGCGTGCTGGCGGCGTGCGTCGTTGTCACGAGCGGACACTTGCACGCGCCGGACGACGAAGTCCTCTTCCGCCTCGCTCAGTCCATCGCCCGCCACGGGTCGCTCGCCGTCGAACCGATCACCCAGGGCTTCGGCACAATGAAAGGCCGCGACGGGCGCGAATACGCGCAATACGGCGTGGGGCAGGCGTTGCTGGCGGCGCCGCTCGTGTGGGCGGGCGATGGATTGGCGCAGCTGCTCGGCCCCCGGGCGCGGCGGCTCGTCTTGGCCCCGGACACCGCTCGTCTGACCGGCGGCGATCCGCGCGAAATTAGCGAGCGGTTCTGCGTCTCCTTCTTCAATGCGTTCGTGACGGCGGCGTTGGCGGCCATGCTGTTTTCGTTGTGCCTGCGAATCAAGGGCGATTCCGGCGCGGCGTGGGCCACGGCGCT
>JAPLSS010000702.1 GCA_026398515.1 Candidatus Sumerlaeota bacterium
TGTATCCCGGCCGACCGCCGGATCAAGAGAAACTCCCCGGACCCTCCATCCAAAGCCCTGGGGTCGCGGGTGAGCGTCCGGCGAGCGGACGACCCAAGCGCCTTGGGCCCTTTTTCTTGAGGTCTTGCGCAAACAGCGCAAGATTTCGGGAAAGAGGGCCTCACGCGATTTCAAAACGCGCTCAGCCGCAGGGCTCCGCGATGCGCGCGCTCTACAAGGAGAGTCTTGGTGAAACTGACACGCCGGCAATTTGGCTCGGCCGCGGGCGGGATGCTCGCCGCGGCGATGATGGGCCGAAGCGCAGGGGCCGCCGCCGCGGACCCCGCGAAACGGTTCAACATTCTCTGGCTCATCGCCGACCAGCACACCTTCGGGGCGTTGGGCTGCGCGGGCAATCCCGCGGTCCAGACCCCCAACCTCGACCGCCTGGCCGCGGGAGGAGCGCGCTTCGCCCAAGCCACGTGCGTCACGCCGTTCTGCTCGCCGACGCGCGCCTCGTGGGTTTTGAGCCGCTATCCCCACTCCCACGGCATCGTGACGAACATCAACGGCCCGGCGCACGGCCTCCAGGACCCGTGCGCGTGCGCGGAAAATATCCTGTGCGACCTCGGCTGGGCGACGGGCCATCTGGGCAAATGGCACTTGGGATGGGAATCCGATCTCCACTGCTATCGCGACGGGGAGACGACGGCGCAGCAGCACAAACGATACTTGGATGAGCGCCTGACGCCCGCCGGCGACAAGGCGTTCGACCCGCCTCGGCCGGACGAGACGCGCATCGCCCAGTATGCCCTGACGAAGGACATGGCCGCGATCCGTCTTGTGAAGAGCAAGCTGACGCCCAAGGAGAAACTCGCGGCGGCCCAGTCGGGGAAAAAACCCCAAGTCGCCCCGGAGATCGGCCGGTCCCTCTTAAAGCCCGAGTACACCTACGAATAACCGGGGCCGCCTTCAACGAGGCGCGCTTCCGCGAATACATCCGTTGTTACCATGGCCGGGTCACGATGGCCGACGCGTTCATGGGCCGCATCCTGGACGCTCTCAAACGGCTGGGGCTGGAGGACAACACGTTGGTCGTCTACACGAGCGACCACGGGAACAACGTGGCGTCGCACGGGTTCGTCGACAAGACCGTCTATGGGTTCTACGAGGAACTCGTGCGCGTGCCGCTGATTGTGCGCTATCCGGGACATATCCGCCCTGGCTCGGTCCTGAATTGCTCGGCCGAGTCGGTCGATCTGATGCCGACCCTGCTGGATTACGCCGCCGCGCCCCTTCCCGCCGGCGCCCACGGCCGCAGTTTGCGCCCCATCATCGAGGGACGCGCGCCCGACGTCTTCGACGCCGCCTTCTGCGAGCGCGGGCTGGGGTCCGGCGAAGGGTCGAACGCAAACTCGCGCTTCGGCCGGATGATCCGAACGGCCGAGGCGAAATACACCTGCTTCAGCGACGGCCGGCGCGAGCTGTTTGATCTGGCGAAGGACCCTTACGAAATGAAGGACGTGGCGCAAGAGCCGTCCTGCCGGCCGTTGCGCGATTCGCTCCACGCGCGCCTGCTCGACCAGGCGCAGCGCACGGATGACCCGGCCGCGGCCCGTATTCCGAACGCTTGAGGCCGCGGAGCCCCTCTGACGCGCATGCGCTCCGAAATCCGGCGGATGACGCGTTGCTTTGGCTCCGTCAGCATTTCGAAACCTTTTCCCAGGAGCTTTCCGGCGATCTCGAACAGAGGATTTCTCATCGTTGCCTCCTTGAATGTCCGCCGCGGCGCCGCTCAAAACGGCGTGGATGTCCTTTCCTATTCTCATTCGATGGCCGCCATGTGCGGGCGAATCGGGGCGGCGGAAGCCTGAATCACAATGTGCGCGCCATCGGCGGAGGGCGGGCGGGCGCGACGGGCGGCGGCGCGTGAAGCCCGCGAAGTCGCTTGAATGAACCGCTTAGAATAGGCAGAGTGTTTCTACGGGGCTTCGCCTGAGGAGAACGTCGGCCGCAAGGAGACGCCGGTACGACCGCATTGCTGGAACGGGCCTTCGCGGAAGCGGGCAGACTTCCGCCGGCGGAACAGGACCTGCTGGCGGCCTGGCTGCTGGCGGAGTTGAAGGAAGAAGACGAGTTCGACCGCGCCATCGCGGCGTCCGGGGACAAGTTGGCGCGGCTGGCCGGCGAGGCGCTGGCCGAGCATCGAGCAGGGCAGACCGAAGCGCTGGATCGGGACCGCCTATGACCTCCCACACGACGCGGAAGTTCCGGGAGCTCTTCAGGGCCCTGCCGGACTAGGCTCAACAACAGGCGAGGCGGGCGTACGGGCTGTTTCGTGAGAACCCGGCCCACCGAGGGCAGGGCTCCATTTCAAACTGGTATACGAGGAACCCCCGATCTACTCCGCCCGAATCGGCATCCGCTATTGCCTCCTTATTCTGGAATAATGGCGCAGACTGGTAAGGAGTATCCCCGAATTGAACACGTCCCCGAATTCCGAATTTCCGCATGCCCCTGCAAACTTCCTTGATGGAATCGTCCAAAACTGGCAGTGTTCTTCCACGGAGGTTTGCGATGGGCATTGACGAACGGCGTCAGCTCAGGCGCCAAGAGGCTCCGATGCGCCACCCAATCTGGTTTGGTCTGATTGCCGTCCTTGCCATCCTTGCCCTGTGCCTGGACATTCTGGCGGTTCATGCCTTCTTCGCACATCGGGATTGGCGCTACTACGTCGAAGATCCGTCCCTGCTTTGGAAGGTGGGAGCATTCGCCGTTCTGGCCGGCCTCGGAGCCTTCGTGTACGATCGTCTGAGCTGCTCCGCCCAGTACCGGGTCAGACTTCTGTTCTGGGGCGCCTTTGCGCTGGCCTTCACGTATCCCTTCATCGAGCTTTTTTCGTTTTGCCCGTCTCTCAGCTGGAGCCTCTTGCGCGACCCGGTGTTCCTGCTGGTGTTAATAGTAATTGGCTTCATGGCGGCGATGTTCTGGGGGCTGTGCTGGCTGGAAGTGCGAAGACGCCGTCAGGCTTCTTCCGCGACTGCCCCGCCACTTCATCCGGCGCAGACAAGGCCCCCTACTGCGCTCTGAGACTCAATGGGACCGCGGAGCGCGCAATGTGCGCGTGGTCGGATTGTCGGCCCGCGGGGAGTCCGCCGCGCGCAGCGACGTTGATCGGCTGGTCCAAGTGGACGTGGAAGAGACGTGCCCGAACGGCTTTTCTTGCCGGCGGGCAGTCATGAGTAGGCCGGTCTTGCCGAGGCTGGCTTCGCTCGGCGAGACGGGCGTCCAGTCCACCCCGTAGTTCGACTCCGCTCACCAGAGCGCAGGGAGGACCTACTCGACCGGGAGAGGACTGTCAGATCGGCCCGCCTGAGATGTCGTCGCGATCGACGAAGGCGCCGAACCACATCTCCAGGCACATCAGCGACCAGAGGCGGTGGCGGTGATTGTCGCGGCCGGTTTCGTGGTCGCGCAGCATACGTTCCAGGATCGAGCGCCTGAACAACCCGCGGCGGACGGCGCGGTCGGAGACGATCAGCTCGCGCGTCAGGTCCTTCAGGTCGCGTTTGAACCAGATGCCCAGCGGAGTCGAGAAGCCGCGCTTGGGGCAGGCGCTGAAAAAACAGAAACCGCAGCCCAGGAAACTCACAGAGGCGACGGGGCATCGGGGCATCGCGCTCAAAGGGTTTCCCTTGCGGACGCCAAGCGGAGTTAAGTAGGGTGTCCGTATGCCGAGAAAAGCCCTCTCGATCTTGAAGGATGAAAGGAGCCTTCCACGCCAATTGCCTGTTCAGCGTGTAGCGCCTCATGGGACGAGTCCGGGCGACCGGCGCGTTCAAGTTCATGGGGTCCAGC
>JAPLSS010000092.1 GCA_026398515.1 Candidatus Sumerlaeota bacterium
AAGGGCACTCTCCGGATCTCTGCCCGGCTCGGTTTGCTCGATCCGCCGGAGAAGTCGCCATACGCCGGGATTGGCCTGGCGTCGGAAACCGAGCCCTGGGCAACGGAGAAACACAAAGCCATCGCACGGTTGGCGGCGCGAAAATCCATTGTGCTGCTGAAGAACTCCGAGGGCCTGCTGCCGCTGGACAAGACCCAATTGAAGTCTATTGCCGTCATCGGTCCGTGGGCGAACGAGGTCCTACTCGAAGGTGGAATGCCGCCGTATACGGTCGCGCCGCTCGATGGCATTCGAAACAAGGCGGGGACGGGAGTGGCGGTGGACTTCGCGGCGGACAACACCGGCGGCGAGGCCGTTCGTCTCGCCCGGTCGGCGGACGTGGCGATTGTCTGCGTCGGCAACCACCCCTTAGGCGGGCCTGGCATGAAAGGCGGGCGCGTCGAACTCCCAAGCGAGGGAAAAGAAGGCGTGGATCGCAAGTCGATTGATCTGGAGCAGGAGGAATTGGTCCGGCAGGTCTATGAAGCCAATCCCCACACGATCGTGGCGCTGATCTCCAGTTTTCCCTATGCGATCAATTGGACGCAAGAGCACGCGCCCGCCATCGTTCACCTGACTCATTGCAGCCAGGAACAGGGCAATGCGTTGGCCGACGTGCTGTTCGGCGATTACAACCCCGCGGGCCGGCTGGTGCAAACCTGGCCTCGATCGCTGGACCAGTTGCCGCCCATGATGGATTACGACATTCGCCACGGCCGAACGTACATGTATTTCCGAGGCGAGCCGCTTTACCCTGTCGGTTACGGCTTAAGTTACACGACGTTTGGCTACTCCAACTTGAAGACCAGCACGCCCGCGCTGGCCGAAGACGACCCCATAGCGGTGACCGTCGAGGTGAAGAACACCGGCCCTCGCGCCGGCGAGGAAGTGGCGCAGCTGTACGTGAAGCATCTCGAATCCAAAGTGGAGCGCCCCCTCAAGGAATTGAGGGGATTCAAGCGGATTGCTTTGCAGCCGGGTGAAAGCAAGACAGTGGAATTCCCTTTGAACGCCGAGTCGCTCGCCTATTGGGATGTTGGCCAACACGCGTTCCTGCTGGAGCCCGGGCGAGTCGAACTCATCGTGGGAGGCTCCTCCGCCGACGAACGCTTGAAAACGGAGATCGCGGCGCAGGGCGGGGTCGGGGGCAGATAGTTTCTGTAGAGCCAATTGCAAAAGTCCTGGCTGCCGCGCGCGGTTTTGTTTGAGATCGGTGAAGCGCTCCAACAGCTGG
Source organism: Candidatus Sumerlaeota bacterium (assembly GCA_026398515.1). Taxonomy (GTDB): domain Bacteria; phylum Sumerlaeota; class Sumerlaeia; order JAPLSS01; family JAPLSS01; genus JAPLSS01. The sequence continues at coordinate 1,274 of JAPLSS010000092.1, forward strand.
CCGCGATGGGAAACAACGGCCGGCTCAACCGTTTCATCGTGGGGCATTTGCCCGGGATGGGTCTTCTTATGTCGCGAGGGGCAGGCTCAAGGTGAAGGTGATCTGGTCGCTGCGCGCCTCTTCGAGAACCAGCTCGCCGCCGTGGGCGCGGGCGATTTCGCGCGCGAGGCTGAGGCCCAGGCCGACCCCTTCGGTCCGGCGGGCGCGGGAGGGGTCGCCGCGGTAGAAGCGGTGGAACACGCGATTGGGATCCGGCGCCGAGGCGCCGTCGCAGGAATTGGATATTGAGAGCCGGGCCTTGGCGTCATCCGTCATCAGGCGGCACACGACGGTCCCGCTCTCGGGCGTGTATTTGATCGCGTTCGAAGTCAGGTTCTGAAGAACCTGCGGGAGAAGCGAAGCGTCGCCCAGCACGTTCACGCCGGGCGGTACCTCGCCCTCGATGCGAAGTCCCGGCGCCATCGCCCGCATGTCTTCCTGCATTTCTTCCAAGGCGGCGCTCAGGTCGAAGGATTCCATCTTGAGATGGAGTTGGCCCGTGTCGACTTGCGACAGAAGGAGGAGCTTCTGGGTGACGGCCTTGAGCCGCTGGACCTCCTCGAGCAGTTCGCCGATCTCCTGCTGCCGGGGCGATCCGTCGCCGGCTTCGTGAAGGGCGCTTTCCAGCTTGCCTTGCAGGATGGTCAGAGGGGTTCGCAACTCGTGCGCGGCGTCGGCGCTGAAGCGCACGGCCTGTTCGAAGCTGTCTTGCAGGCGGTCCATCATCTGGTTGAAGACGGTGATCAGGCGCAGGAACTCGGTGTCGGCCGCGCCGATGACGATGCGCTGGTCCAGCCCCTTGGCGGTGATCTGCTCCGCCGTGCGCGTCAGGGCGGCGACGGGCCGCAAGGCGCGTTGGGCGATCAGCCATCCTCCCGCCGCGACCAGGAGCAGCGCGACGGGCAGGACGATCAGAAACGCCATCGCGGTCTGGCGCATTTCGCCGTCGAACTTGGTGAGGTCGGTCGCGACGGCCAATGTCGCCTCTGGATTGCCCATCATCCCGATGCGCCAGCGCCGGGCGCCGACGGAGCGCGTGATGAAGAGCGGCGGACGAATGGGGAATCGGGCGCCCGGGCGCATGTCCGGCGGCGGCTTCTGGCCCTGGGGCCGGAGAGGCCGGTCCCGCGGGGGTTCGGAATCGCGGGCGGGCGCGAGGCCGTCGGGGAACGGTCCGGGCGAAGGCAGAGAGTCCCACTGGATCTCGACCGGCCATTCCGCGGATTGGTAGAGGATGGCGCCGGACGGGGCGCGCGCCCACAACACGACCTCGCCCTCCTTGCGAGCCCCATAAGAGAACCGCAGCGCCTTCTCCAGATCCGCCCAGCCTTGGGCATCCTCATGCTGCGTCAAACGAGGATTAACGCGGCCTTTGATCTCGCGGTCGAGGGCCTCCAGGCGCATCCGGTAGACGAGCGCCAGCGCCGCGCCGCCGAAGCCGACGAGAACGAGGCCCGACAGAGCGACGACCAGCAAGGCGATGCGAATACGGAACGATCGGGGCTTCATGACTCGGGTGCCTGCGATTCGCGAATTCGGTATCCGACGCCGCGCACCGTCTCGATGACGGCATCGACGGCGTCGGGCGAGAGTTTCTTGCGCAACCGCTGAATATAGACGTCGACGATGTTGGTCGCCGGATCGAAGTAGTAATTCCAGACGTGCTCCAGGATCTGCGTGCGCGTGACGACCCGGCCGGGCGAACGCATCAGGAACTCGAGCAGGTTGAACTCGCGCGCGGTCAGTTCCACCCGTTGGCCCCCGACCGTCGCTTCGCGGGTGATCAGGTTCAACCGCAGTTCGCCCACCTGGAGGACAGTGACTCTCTCTCCGGAGGCGCGCCGGATGACGGCGTGAAGGCGGGCGACGAGTTCCTCCACGTAGAAGGGCTTGGTCAGATAGTCGTCCGCCCCCAGATTCAGGCCTTCGAGCTTCTCGTTCAACAGCGTGCGCGCCGTCAGCAGAATGACCGGCACGCCGTGGTTCTGTTCGCGCAGTTCCCGCAGGACGCTCAGCCCGTCGCGTCCGGGCAGCATGATGTCGAGGACAAGGGCGTCGTAGGTCTGGGTGACGGCCATGTGCAGGCCTTCGATGCCGTCGCCGCACACGTCGACCGCAAAGCCCTGCTCTTCCAGCCCTTTGCGGACAAAGCTGGCAATGCGTTTTTCGTCTTCGACCACGAGGACTTTCATGCATGAACTTTGCCACGCGCGGGCGGGCGGGGTCCACGAAACACTTCATTACAATTTGTTCATGTGTGGGAGCGCGATTGTGTAATGCGGGCATCGTAGGATATGGACTTGCACGTTGAACACCCCTTGCCAAGGGGGGTTCTCATTAACCCCTCGTTTCAACGAGGGGATGGGGGATGCGAAGATGCTCTGGAACCGTTTCAACGGTTTCCTCAGGTCCGCCGAAAGCAGAGGCCGAAAACACGTGTCTTGCAACCGTGAGATAATGGAGTCATCCGGGAAACCGTTGAAACGGTTCCCGCGGAATACTGGCGGCCCCCCATCCCCTCGTTGAAACGAGGGGTTAATGACAAGACCGATCAGAAGCGCGCGGTCAAAACCAGCGAATCGTCGCGCGGCGGCACGTTCGAAAGCCATTCGTCGGAGGAAGGGACGGCTATGCTCCTCTGGACCATTGTCAGGGTCGCGCTGCGCAGTCTGCTCGCCAACAAGTTGCGCTCGATCCTGGCCATGTTGGGGATCATTATCGGGGTGGGCGCGGTCATCTCCACGCTGGCCCTCGCCGCCGGCGCCCGCAAACAGGTGTTGGACCAAATCAGCGCGATCGGCGCGAACCTGGTGGTGGTCCGCGCCGGCCAGAGCGGGCTGCGCGGCGTGCGATCGGGCATCAAGGAGAACATGACGCTGGAGGACGCGCAGTCGCTGCTCGACATGGTAGCGGGCTTCCGCCGGATGTCGCCCGTCATCGAGGGCGCCGGTCAGTTCAAGTATTACAACAAGAACTGCCGCTCCACCGTCCTCGGCGTATCCAACGACTATTTCCCCATCCGCCGCCTGGAGATCGAACGGGGGCGCGCGTTCACGCGGCGGGAGATCGAGCGCATGGGCCACGTGGCCATCCTGGGACCCACGACGGTGGCCAACCTGTTCGGCCGAAGCGACCCGATTGGGGAGACCGTGAAGATCAGCGGAATCAACTTCAAAGTGATTGGCGTCACGAAAGAGAAAGGCGTCCAGGGCCGGTCCAATCCCGATGACCAGGCGGTCATTCCCTACACGACGGCGATGAAACAGGTGCTGGGCGTCGGCACGGTGCGTGAAATCAACCTCGAGGCTGACGCAAAAGCCGACATGGACAAGATCAAGGAGTCGGTCACCGCGCTCCTGCGCCAGCGCCACCGGCTGCGCGAGACGGAGGTCGATGATTTCGAACTGACCACCCAGGCCGAGATCATTGAGACGGTCGCCAGCGTCAGCCGCACGTTCACGATCCTGCTGGGTTCGACGGCGGGCATCTCGCTGCTGGTCGGCGGCATTGGGATCATGAATATCATGCTGGTCACCGTGACCGAGCGCACGCGCGAGATCGGCATCCGCAAGGCCATCGGCGCAAAGAACCGGGACATCCTCGCTCAGTTCCTGCTGGAATCGGTCGTCATGAGCTGCCTCGGCGGACTGATTGGCATTGGACTGGGGATCGGGCTGGCGGACCTCATCCAACGGCTGATGCAATTCTCGACACTGACCCAGGCTTCTAGCGTTCTGCTCGCGTTCTCCTTCTCGGCGGGCGTGGGCGTGTTCTTCGGCTTCTATCCGGCACGGCGCGCGGCGTTGCTCAATCCCATCGAGGCGCTGCGCTTCGAATAATCCATACGGAGGGGGATCCATGAAACGACGCGATTTTCTCAAGACGATTCCGGCCAGCGTGGCGCTGCTGACTTGGGGACAGCGGCGAATGGCGGCGGCGCCGTCCAAGACGCCCAATCTGTTGTTCATCTTCTGCGACCAGCTGCGCGCCTGCGAACTGGGGTGCATGGGCAACCCGCGCGTGCGCACGCCGAACCTGGACCGGCTGGCCTCGCAGGGGCTGTTGATGCGGAACAATTACTCGTGCGCTCCGGTGTGCAGCCCCTATCGCGGACAATTGCAGACGGGCCGCTACCCATGGCGCAACGGCGTGACTTGCAACGGCGCCGAGATCAACCCCGGCATCCCCTGCCTCGCCGAAGTCCTCGACGAGCGCGGCTACGCGACCGGGTTCATTGGCAAGTGGCATCTCTATCGCGGGGGAAGGGAGAAGGGAACGCCGGAGCACGAGTTCGTTCCCCCCGACCAGCGGCGCGGTTGGCAGTATTGGGCCGCCACCAACGAAGGGCAGAAGGCCGAAGGCGCGGTCTACTATACGGACAAGCCCGAGCCGATTCCCATCCCGGGAACCGAGATCGAACTGCAAACTAAACTGGCCATCGATTACCTGGAGCAGCGCAAGGACAAGCCGTTCGCCCTGATGATCGCGTACAACCCGCCGCACACGTATCTGGAGCCGACGATCGAGGCGGCGCGCTACGCCGACGGCGACATCGAATTGCGGCCCAATGTTCCCGAGCAATACCGCGCCGAGGCGTTGCGCCTTCTCAGCCGCTATGTGACGACGGTCACCGTGATCGACGACTACATAGGAAAACTGATGGCGGCCGTCGACCGACTGGGCCTGTCCGGCAACACGATCTTCGTTTTTACTTCCGATCATGGCTACATGATGTATTCGCAGGGCCAGACTGACAAGCAACGCCCGTGGGAGGAGTCGGCGCACACGCCGTTCATCGTTCGCTACCCGGCCGCCATCGCCGCGGGCGGACGCAGCGATGCGATGATCAACTCGGTCGACATCATGCCCACGGTGCTGGGGCTGATGGGCGCGCCGATCCCGCCAGGCGTCGACGGCCGCGACTTCTCGCCGCTGATGCGGGGCGAGCCGTTCGAGGAGCCGGAGGCGGTTTACCTGTCGCAGCGGCATTTCGGCGAAGGCCCCGGCTTTGACTGGCAGGGCGTGGCGACCCGGGAGTGGAAGTATGCGCGCCACAAGGACGGCGATTGGGTGATGTACAGCCGCAAGGACGATCCCTACGAGTTAAAGAACCTCGTCGCCGATCCGGCCTTCGCGCCGATGAAGGCCCAACTGGCCGCGATGACGGACGCCTGGCGCGACAAGACCGGCGACACCGAGCCGCTGACCGCCCAGATGCGCCTCCCCACGCTGGGCGAACTCTCCTCGCCCGACTATACGCCGGGCGGAAAGGGCGGGCGCGAAGGCGGCGAAGGGGGACGCGGCGGGAGCGGCGGAGGCCAACGCGGCGGAGGAGGAGGCCAAGGCAAAAAGCGCGGCCAAGGAGGCGGAGGAAACAAACGGGAATGAGGGTATGGAGTCCCGCCTTCAGGCGGAATGGCCCGTTGCGGTCGAAGTCCACCCATCAATCCATCCGCCTGAAGGCGGGACTCCATAACCTCAATCCCGTTTGTTTCCCGCGTAATGTGGCATCTATAGAGTGTTCGTCAGACGCTGGCCGTCGCCATGGTTTGTACACGCCGCACATCATCTCCCCCATGGAGCTTCGGCCGGCCGGATGATGGAACACCACGAACCCGCAAAGGAGACCTATCATGAATCAGACATCGAGACGACGCGCCTTCTATGTTGCAGGAACGTTGATGCTCGCCGCGAGTTTGCTTCCCGCTCAAGCGCCGCAAGGTGGAAAAGGGCAAGGCGGAAAGGGCGGGGATCGTGGCGGACAGCAGGGCGAGCGAGGCGCCGGGCGCGGTGGACAACAGGGCCAGCAGGATGCCGGGCGCGGTGGACAACAGGGCGAGCGAGGCCCCGGACCTGGCGGGGATCGCGGCGAGAAGCGTCCCGCGCCTCCCGGCGCCGAGGACTATGGGACGATCAGCTACCCGATCGGCCTGATTCAGAACAGCGCGCAGGCCTTTCCGGGCTATACCCTGTTCGCCCCCAAACACTTCCTCTACACGTATCTCATCAACAACGAAGGGCAGGCCGTTCATTCGTGGTCGAGCCACTACGAGCCGGGCCAGTCGGTCTACCTGCTGGAGAACGGCCATCTCTTGCATTGTTGCTTCACGAAGAGCAAGGGCTTCACGCGCGGGGGCGAGGGCGGCCGTCTCGAGGAGTTCGATTGGGACGGCAACCTGGTCTGGGAGTTCGAATACGCGACCGACCAGTATCTCATGCACCACGACGTCAAAATCCTGCCCAACGGCAACATCCTGGCGCTGGCGGTCGAGAAGAAGACGCTCGACGATTGCCTCGCCGCCGGCTTCAACCCGCAAATGCTGCGCGACCAGATGTTGTTCCCCGACTACATGGTCGAAGTCAAGCTTGCGCGGCCGAAAGGCGGGGAGGTGGTGTGGGAATGGCATGTGTGGGACCACCTGATCCAGGACAATGACAAGAGCAAGGCGAACTACGGCGAGGCGGCGGCCCATCCCGAGTTGATCGATGTCGACTGCGCGGGGCGAGCGGTTCCGGCGTTCTGGAATCACATGAATTCCATCGCCTACAACGCGAAACTCGACCAGATCATGCTCAGCGTCCGCGGGTGCAACGAAATCTGGATCATCGACCATAGCACGACCAAAGCGGAATCGGCTGGCCATTCGGGCGGCAAGGGGGGCAAGGGCGGAGACCTGCTCTACCGTTGGGGAAATCCGGCGGCCTACGGGCGAGGAACCGCCAAGGATCGGGTCTTATTCCAGCAGCATGACGCCGAATGGATCCCCGACGATCGCCCCGGGGCCGGAAACATACTGATCTTCAACAATGGCCTCGATCGCGGTTGGTCGTCCATCGACGAGATTACTCCGCCCATGAGCGGGGACGGCCGCTACGCCCTGGCCGAGGGAGGCACGTATGGTCCGGAGAAACTCGCATGGACCTATCAAGCCAAGAACCCCAAGGACTTCTACTCCATGGAGATCTCCGGCGCGCATCGTCTTCCCAACGGTAACACGTTGATCTGCGCGGGAGTCTGGGGCCAGTTCTTCGAAGTGACCCCTGCGGGAGAAACCGTCTGGCAATATACCTGCCCCGTCGCCGGGACCGGGCCGCTCAAGCAGGGCGATAAGATACCTCTCGATATGCGCGGGCACGCGATGAACGCCGTGTTCAAGATTCATCGCTATCCCGTCGATTATCCCGGCCTGGCAGGTCGCGACCTGACGCCCAAAGGCGTGATTGAAGGAACGACGATCGCCAATGGTCCCGAGAATTACAGCAATCGGCCACGCGGCCCCGGCCGCCCAAGCGTCAACCGTAGGGACGGAGGCATGCGATGAGATGGACCTATGCTGCGGGGATCTTCTGCCTTGCGCTGTTGGAAAGCGTCCATGGATACGAATCTCTCCAAGGCCCCACAGAAATGCTCTACTGGGACAAGGAGAAGGCCTACACCGGATATACTCTTTTCGCCGGCGCCGGAGTGTCGTACTTGATCGACATGTCGGGACAAGTCGTCCACACGTGGCGCATCGGAACGAATCCCCGTTTGCTGGACAACGGCCATCTGCTCGATGCGACGAAGGACGATCCCAGTGGGTTCGGGGGGTTCCAGGAACTCGACTGGGATGGGAATGTGGTCTGGGAATACACGGAGAAGCGCGAGGGATACTCTCCGCATCACGATTGGCAACGCATTGTCAATCCGGCGCTCAACGCCCCGACCACGATCTATATCGCCAACCGCTCCATCTCTAATGAAGAAGCCATCGCCGCGGGGTGCGATCCCGCCAACGGCCCATACGACGGCGCGCAGATGGATACGATTGTGGAAATCGATATGGACGGCAACGTCATCTGGGAATGGCGGTTCTTCGATCACGTTGTGCAGGATGTCGATCCCACAAAGCCTAACTTCGTCCGGCAGGGCAAGACCATCGCCGACTGGCCGGGGCGATTGAACCTTAACCTCCCCGGTCGTCCGTTGAAGCGCGATTGGCTCCACTGCAATTCCCTGGACTACAATGCGCAGTCCGGCCACATCGTCATTAACTCCGTGCAGGGCGAATGCTATGTCATCGATCACAAGGGCACGTTCATCGCGGGTGATCCGCAAGCGAGTATCGCCAAAGCGGCGGGGGCGGCGGGCGATTTTCTCTATCGCTTCGGCGATCCGGCGCGTTACGGTCAGGGTGATCCCCCGCGCGTTCTGGAGGACTGGACCTTGGTCACCAGCGGGAACAAGCAGATCGGCGGCTCCCATGGCGCCTCTTGGATCCCGGCGGGCCTTCCCGGCGCTGGACACATTCTCCTTTTTAACAACCGCCAGTATCTCCAGGAGCGGACCAACCAGTCCTCGGCGATGGAGATCAACCCGTTCCTCGACGCGAGCGGAATGGACACCGGAAGATATGTGAACCCGCCTGACGCGGGCTATTCCCGGACGCAGTTCCATCGCGACACGCACAAGCCAGATAAACTGGTATCAAAACAGGTGGTGTGGTCCTATAGTTCCAAGAGCAACCAGAGCTTCTTCAGCCACATTGGCGGGAGCGCGCAGAGGCTGCCCAACGGCAACGCGTTGATTTGTTCCGATACGGAAGGGCACTTGTTCGAAGTGACAGCCGAGGGCGAGCTGGTCTGGGAGTATATTAACCCGGCGACCAAGGAACTCGGCGCCGTCAAGGTCATGCCCGACGCGCTTCCGATGGTAAATTCCGTCTTCAGCGCCCGGCGCTACGGCTCAGACCATCCGGCGCTGCAAGGCAAGGACCTTACGCCGAAGGGAATGATTACGGACGCATTCGCCCGCGCCCCCCAGCCCCCGCGAGAACCCAAGGGGCCGGACGATCAACGGCAACGGGGGGGAGGAGAGCGCCCAGAACGTGGAAACGGAGGCGGTCGCGGTCCGGGCGGCCCAGGCAATCGCGACGGCGGCGGTCACGGAGCGGCCGGCCCCCAGACCGACGGACGCCCGTATGGGAAATGGAAGACACGAAGTTCTGTTTGAACGGCAGAACGCTGACCTCGCCAAACGCGAGGGAAACAGGAGGCGCGAGATGGGCCCCAATCGCCAACTCATTAGGCTTGGTATGAGCGTCGTCGTTGCCTGCCACGCCTGGGCCGGGCAATCGCAGGATGCAACGACGGGCGAAGGAGGCGCTGCAACCCAGAGCGCCGCCGGGCGCAAAGGCGTTGACGTAAAGCCGGTGGCCGGCCGATACGAACCTTCCGCCTTCGAATCGAAGTCGGATCCCACATTTGACCCGTCGACTTACTTTGACAACGGCGATGGGACGGTGACGGACCGCGCCACGGGCCTGATGTGGCAGCAAGTCGACGGCGGGGAGATGACGTGGGAAGCGGCTCTTGCCTATCCAAAACAACTCGCGCTCGCCGGGCATAGCGATTGGCGCCTTCTCACATGCCGTGAACTCCTCGGCATCATGGATCACAACGCCCAGCATCCGGCGATGGATACAAAACTCTTTCCCGCCACCGACGCCGAGTATTGGTGGACGGGCGTGCCGGAAGCCAATAACCCGTCCCGCGTATGGCTGGTGAACGCCGGCGGGGGCATCGGCCCGCACCCCCTGAGGGAGAGCCAGAGCGCCGGCGGCGAGAAACTCATCCACGCCCGCTGTGTGAGAGACCTGTCACCAGCCGCCGCCACTGCCACGACGCCGCGCTTCGCGGACAACGGCAATGGAACGGTTACTGACAACATCACGGGCCTCATTTGGCAGCAGAGCGAAGCGGATTCCCCCCAAACATGGGATGCTGCATTCCTATATTGCCAGGGCCTTTCCCTGGCCGGCCACAGCGACTGGCGTCTGCCTAATATCAAGGAATTGTGGTCACTGGTTGACACCAATCTCAGTAATCCCGTGATTTACAAGCGTAGTTTCCCCCAGGCCGAGTCAACCCAGTATTGGTCCTCGACCACGCTGAGCGGTCATCCCGAAAAGGCATGGACCGTCGAGTTTCGCGAGGGGATCGGGAGATACGAGGTGAAAATGTCCGCTCTTCCCGTTCGCGCCGTCCGCGGAGGCAAGACGGAGCAGGGCGCCTCGACGCCGCCAGCTAGCGTCTCGTCCAGCGCCCCATCTATTGCATCTCAACCCAAGGCGCCGGAAGGCATGGCCTTGATTCCATCGGGCTCTTTCGAGATGGGCGACCATCATAACTTCGTCGATCCTGGACATCCGAGCGATGAGATACCTTTGCACACCGTGCGCCTCGACGCTTTCTTTATGTGCATTTATGACATTACCAATCGACAATACTGCGACTATCTGAACTCCGCTTTCTCTCAACATGTGATCGAAGTCCGTCAAGGTGTTGTTTACCCCATAGGACAACAGAAGATCCTGTGCGAGACGCGCGCGGCCGTCCCCTACACGCGCATTGGATGGGATAGCAAGTCCTTTTCGGTTCTGGACCAACGGGAGAATCATCCCGTGGTTTGCGTTCGATGGGAAGGGGCCGTAACGTATTGCAACTGGCTGAGCGCGCAAATGGGCCTTCAACCCTGCTATGATCTCGAGACATGGGCCTGCGATTTCTCGAAGAGCGGCGTACGGCTTCCCGCGGAGGCGGAATGGGAATACGCCGGGCGCGGCGGCCACTATGATCCTTACTACAATTATCCTTGGGGCGACGACGCTGATGCCACGAAAGCCAATTGGCCCGAGTCCGCCAATTCGTTCGAAGCCGGGCCGTATCCCTGGACAACGCCGGTCGGCTTCTATGATGGGCAGGTCCATCGCAAGGAAGAATGCAATTGGCCAGGAGACGCGGCTACGTATCAGACGGGAGACGGCGCGAATGGATTTGGGCTCTATGATATGGCCGGCAACGTGTGGCAGTGGTGCAATGATTGGTATGTGCGAGATTACTATAGCTTCAGCGCCGATCACAACCCACCCGGCCCCGAGGCGGGGTCTCCGATGCCCGACGGCAAACCCTATCATGTCCTGCGCGGCGGCAATTGGTTCAACGGCCTCCAGGGCCATTCCCGCGTCTCCAATCGCGATCCCGCCTATTTCCGCGGCCCGGACGACCCAAACCACCCGTACTATCACGTTGGCTTCCGCGTCGTGATGGATGATCCCAGCGATGGTCCGCGGTCGAGTGGGACCAACGCCCAGGCGCCGCGGGAAGGGCGCGGGATGGGCAGGGAGCAGGGACAAAGGCCGCCGAGACCGGGAGAGCGCGGGCCTGGCATGGGCGAACGGGCAAGGGGCGGCGGCCCGGGCGGGCCGCGCCCCAACGCCGGCGAGGAAAAAGGCGGGAATTCCTCAAGCGCTGACCGGCAGACACAGAGGTGACCTATGAATCGCGGAATGTCTTTCATCCTCATTGGCATGGCGGCGGCATGGATCGGTTTGTCGCCGGCGCCGGCTATGGCGCAATCGGGACCCACGCGGACTAGCGCGTCGGCGGGACCGGCAGAGACGAACCCGGCGCGAGGCGGCCGAGGCGAGGGCGGGCGTCGGGGACAAGGGGGCCAGGGAGGGGGCCGCAAGGAGAAGGCGGACCGCTCCTCCGAGGGGTCTCGAGCGGAATCGGCCCTCTCTGGGCCGGATGCCTTCATCACGAATGTCCCCGCCCATGACGTCGATATCATTCCCGCGCGTCCCACGCGCGACTCCATTACACTTAGCATTCTTTCCTACAAGGAGGCCGATGTTCGCATCCTGTACGGCGCATCCGGCGAGGCGCTTCCACGGCAAACCGAGGTGATTCATCTACGCCAAGGCGAACCGCAAAACGTAGTCCTCCCGCAATTAACGCCGAACACGGAGTACAAGTACCGGCTGCAAGTTCGTGAACCGGGTTCCGATGGGTTCGTGGAAGAGCCCGAGCGATCATTCCATACACAGCGGGCGCCGGACGCTCCCTTCGTTTTCGCGGTGCAGGCCGATTCGCATCTCGACTTGAACACCGTGCCGCCGCTCTACACACGGACGCTGAACAACATCGCCGCCGAACACCCCGATTTCCTGGTCGACCTGGGCGACACATTTATGACCGGGAAGTACGGGGATGAGTATACGAAAGCGCAGGCCCAGTATCTCGCGCAGCGCTACTACTTCGGCCTTGTTGATGGCTCCATTCCATTGCTTCTCACCCTGGGCAATCACGACGGCAAGGATGGCGGACGCGGCGGCGTTTCAGCCGACAGCCCCGCCGTCTGGGCCAACGCCATGCGCAAACGTTACTTCCCTAATCCCGTCCCTGACGAGTTCTATACAGGCAATGATCGCAAAGTCGATAACACTGGACTGCTTGAGGATTATTATGCCTGGAAGTGGGGCGACGCTCTGTTCATCGTGCTCGATCCTTTCTGGCCGACGACCGGCAAGATCAGAACGAGTGATGATCTTTGGAACCGCACCCTTGGCCGGGGACAGTATGAATGGCTGAGGCGGACGCTGGAGTCGAGCAAGGAGCCGTTTAAGTTCGTATTCATTCACCACCTGGTCGGGGGCGCCGATAAAGACGCGCGCGGCGGAGCGGAGGCGGCGCCTTATTACGAATGGGGCGGACACGATCCCGACGGCGCCGACGCCTTTAGCCGGCGCCGCCCGGGTTGGGAGGCGCCGATTCATCAACTGCTGGCAAGGAGTGGAGTGTCCGTCGTCTTTCATGGACACGACCATATCTTCGCCAAACAAGACCTGGATGGAGTTGTCTATCAGGAAGTCCCTCAACCCGGCCACCGTCAATACAACAAGCCACGCGGCGCCGAGGAATACGGCTATACGCACGGAGACATTCTGGGTGGAACGGGCCATCTGTGCGTCACGGTATCAGGCGGCGAGGCCCGTTTGGATTACATTCTCTCATGTTTGCCGGAAGACGAGGGCGCCGATCGCCGCAATGGTCAGATTGCTTATTCCTACACGTTGCCGGCCGGCCCGGGGATCTCCCGTCTGGATAGGAAATCACGATGAGCGACATGTTGCGTCGCGAGTTCCTACGGGCCGTCGTCAGAAACGCCTCTATGGCCGCCCAAGTGTCTGTTCTCATTTTTCGCTGGCGACGCGATGGTTGGCAAATGACTGCTCAGAAGATCCCCGTGCGGGGTCCTCTTTCGGACGGAATGCCCCAAGTCCTGTTGAGGTCGGCAATGGCCGGCACGCCGTGGCCGGCCGCCGCCTCGACCGTTGGGGTGGTGTTGCCGAACATCGAGGCCGCGACCAGGGGCTTGTCCTTGCGCGGCGGGACTTGCGCCTCCGCCATGCCGCAGATCGCGCCGGCCGCGCGGAAGAAGACTTCGCGGCTGATGCGATTGATCCCCGAAACATCCATGATGCTGGGGATCATCACGATGTCCTTGACGCCGACGTACGCGGACACGTCGCCGCTCGCGACGGTCGAAACCATGACCTTGGGCACGCCCAGCGGCAGCGCCCGCATCGCGCGGCAGGCCACCGACGTCGGGCGCGAACGCCGGCGCTCCCACACCCCGACGTCCACCGTCAACGTCTTGAGCCCCTGGCTTCGATTTGTGGTTTGAGAAAGGCGTATTCCGCGCCCTTGGTATCCAACGCCTCCAGAAGCACGATGGTCTTGGTCGCCCTGTGCGGACTCCTCTCTCTATCTGACCCACTCGTTCGTTCACGTTTCGCAATCGAGTAGCGCTTCCTAATCGCGCCATCGAAGTGGAAATAGCGTTCCAGCCAAAGGCGCCGGAGATCTTGTTGTCGATTTCGGGAATCTATCGATGGAATGGCGCGAGACGGCTCGCCTTGGCGCGCCAAGCGCCCCCCGCGTCGCTTCCACTCCCGTCACCCCGTGCGCGCCTTTTGCAGCCACCGGCTCCATGGCGAGTCTGGCGCTTCGGGGTGGTCCTTAGTCCGCTCGCGCCACTTCGCCAGGCGTTCGCGCATGTCCGCGAGAACGTCCCGATGCGCCGAACTGTCGATCAGGTTGTTCAGTTCATAGACGTCGTTTCGCAGGTCATATAGCTCATCCATGTCCCCTTCGTTATGGACGTATTTGTACCTTTCCGTGACCACCAGACGCCCAAGAACGTCTTCCGCGTGGCCGTGAGTCTCGCAAAGGAGGTCGTCGCGCCAATCCGCGCTGGGATCCATGCAGACGGGCAACACGCTCGCGCCATCAATGGGATTCCCAAAGCCCAGACCGGCCGCGTCGAGAATCGTCGGCGCGACGTCCAGGTTGCTGACGAGGCGCCCGGAAGTCTGGCCGGAAGCGACCCGGCCGGGCCAGCGGACGGCCATCGGGATGCGCAGGAGTTCCTCCGGCATGTAGGAGCGTTTGTCGAAGTGGCCGCCATGGCAGGCCACGCAGTCGCCGTGGTCCGTCGTCCAGAGGACGAACGTGTTCTCGGCCAACCCCAGCGCGTCGAGCGCGTCCAGGATCATGCCGGCCGCCGCGTCCACGAGGGTGATTTGGGCGTATGCGCGCGCCAAGACTTTCTGCCATTCGCTCCAGGGCAGGGGATTCGGCACGATAATTTTATGGTTTTCGCTGATACGATAACCCCAGTCTGAGCGATAGACCTGAGGCTTGTTTTCCAAGCTGTCGCGGAAATTCCCATACTCGGGGATGGAATCGGGATCGTAGAGATCGGCGAACTCGCGGGTGGGGGTGTACGGCTGGTGGGGCCCCCAGAAGTCGACGCGCAGATGCCACGGCGCTCCCTCGTTGTTCGCCGCCAATTCCTTCAGTCTGTCGCAGGCCAAGTTCGCCAGGAAGAAGGACTCGTGCGTTTCCTTGGGCGTGAGCAGGAGGCCGACGCCGGGTTCGGCGGACCACGGGCCTTGCTGGCGGTAAATCTGCCCTTCCTTCATCGGATTGGGGCGGCCGCCGAGCAGGATAGGAGGCGTAAAGCTGCGTTCAATGAGAATCTTCGGCTCAGGCAACCCCTTTTGCTTCAGATAGTCCTTGTACTCGGGCTTGGTGAAGGGGTTGTTGTAGGAGGAATAATTAAATCCCTCGCAGTGATGATCCAACGCGGTTCCCGGTCCGGCGTGCCACTTGCCATAGTAGTAATTGCGATAGCCATTCGCGGCGAGAATGTCGAAGTAGTCCTCGCGGTCAAAGGGATAGTTGGTGTCGTTCTTGATCTCGCCGTGGTTGTGCGCATAAAGCCCGGTCAGCATGGTCCGGCGCGCGGGGCCGCACAACGGACACGCCGCGTAAGCGCGGTTGAAATCGATGCCGCGTCGGGCCAGGCGGTCGAACTGAGGCCGTTGAATGCGCGGCCCGGCGTCCCATCCATGGCGATAGTATGCTTGGTGGTCATTGAGCAGGAACAGTATGTTGGGTTTGTCTGACATGGCATTCTGCTTCGACAATCGGCGGTTGAGTGGCGTAGGCTTTCCAGCCTGCGCGGTATGGGATCCGGACCAGACAACGCGCAGGCTGGAAAGCCTACGCCACTCAACCGTCGATTGTCATGTGTTTCCGAATGGCGCGAAGCGCCATGAGTTACTCTCCCGTCAGCGGTACGGCGACCAGTAATTGCGCGGATCGGTCTTGATCACGTAGCGGCGGCGCGGC
>JAPLSS010000563.1 GCA_026398515.1 Candidatus Sumerlaeota bacterium
GGTCTGGGCCGCCGATGCGGGCAAGGCCGAACCGGAATACCCGCTGCTGCTGGCGTTCCGCACCGGCCAGGGACTGAAGACGGAAGCGGACTACGCGCCGTACGCCCTGTTTGATTTCGTGCACGCCGGCGGCGACCGCGAACTGATTCGCAAGTTCAACCCCGACGCGCCCTGTGTGAGTCACTGGCGCCAGGGCGTCGCCTACAAGCCCGGCGCCAAGAAGCCCAAATCGGCGGACATCAAGTGGGCCTTGGGGCAGAGCCTGTGGCCCGGCTATTGGCTTCTCTACAACGGAACCAAGATCATCGGCGACCTGCCGGCCGACGCCGCGGCGGTCACGATCCGCGTGGAGGACGCCGGCGTTTTCCAGGCCCCGTCGGAAAGCCCCAAGGAATTCGGCCCCGACGACATTCAACTCTATGCCCTGGACGACAACGGCAAGCCGATCTGGGAGCGCGCCGAGCAGGTTCGGCTCCAGTCCCTCGATCCGGCCGCGAAGACCCTCACGGTCGAACGCGGCCAGTATCTTTCGAAGCCGCTGGCGTTCAAGGCCGGGCGGGCCGTGGCCGCCGTCCACGCCCGCACGCCGTTTCTCTTCGGCCCCGACCCCGACATGTGGCGGCTGAATTTCACCCTTCACTGCCCGCGCAATCCCGACGGCCTTACCGCGGCGGAATTCGTCGGGCGCTACATGGGCGAGAACGCCCGAATGGACAACCTGGACGGCGTGGAGTTCGACGTCGGCGAGTGGAGCCTGTCGAGCAAGACCGTCACCAAGACGCGCACGTATGACGCGGACAATGATCTCGAACCGGACAACTGCCGCTTTCGCCACGAAGGCCTGGGCGTGATCAACGAGCATGGGCTGGGGCAGGTCGTCTCGATTCGCGAACTGCGCAAGGCCGTCGGCCCGGACAAGATCATCCAGACCGACGTAGGCATGCGCGCCTATCCGTATCTGAATGGCGTGGAGGAGGAGTTCTACCCCTGCGGCCAGCGGCAAGACCCGCGCGTCGCAACCTTCCGCCTGAATTCCATCGAATACTGCATGGCGCGCTGTCCGTTCACGCCGAAGATCTCGTATCTCCAGGGCAAGTTTCCCACGGCGACGTACAACAACGAGCCGGACAAACAATGGACCGACACGTGGACGCGCATGGGGATCGCCAGCGCCCTGTGCGCCGGCGCGTATTACACGTACAACGCGGCCAGCACGCTCCCCGGCGGCAAAGGCGAGGTCGGCCTGGGATTCGGGCGGTTCTACACGTGGGACGAATACGACGGCGGCGTGTTGCACAAGAAGCATTACCTCGGCAAGGCGCTCGGCGCGGCGCGGCCTCTGGAAGGCCAGACGGGAAAGGAGAGCGCGTTGGCGGCGTTGGAGGGCGCAAGTCCGGCGTGCGGCCGGGGCTACATGGCGACGAGCGCGTATGACAAGGCGGGCGACGTGCTACGCGTGGAGGTCCAGGGCCAACCGGACCAGCCGGCCAATGGAGGGATTGTTCTCACGCTTCCGATGAAAGAGGGAGTCGATGCCTCCGAGGGCGCCGCCTTCACGCTTCAGGGCGAAGTCCGCGCCGAGACGGTGTATGGAAAAATCGACCCGTCGCTCGGCGGGCTTCCCGCGGCCTTCTGCGTCGCCCTGGGCAAGGCCGAAGGGGTCGCGCGCGACAGCGCCATTTTGGCCGATGCCGAGTGGCGGTCGTTTTCCGTGGCGTTGCGTTCGTCGGGGCAAGGCGGCGGGTTATGCCTGGCGTTCGGCGAAGAGCCGGGCGCGTTCCAGTTCCGCGGGCTGAAACTGCTGGAGGGCAACGGCTTTGTTCTCTATCGCCGGTTCGAGAACGGCATCGCGCTGATGAACGGCTCGGACAAGCCGGCGGCGTTTGATCTCGCCAAGATCGATCCCGAGCGCAAGTATCAGGCGATTCAGGGAGCCATCACGCCGCAAATCAACGACGGCCGCCCGATCCAGGGGCCGGTGACGCTGGAGCCGTTCGACGGGCGAGTGTTGTTGGCGACCAAGAGCGATGAACATCGGGCGTTGTGAGTGGCGCAGGCTTTCCAGCCTGTGACTTGGCGAGACCGAAGTGGGCGCCGCCGCGGACTGAAGGCCGCGTCGCAAACTTGCCCTCGGAGCGCGGCGGCATGAATCAGACGCCTCTGGAACTGATGGAAGGCCTCTACTGTTTTCCCGACGCCTGCAACGTCTACGTCCTGCGCCGAGGCGATTGCGCCCTGGCCATCGACTTTGGCTCCGGCCAGTGGATGGACCGGTTGCCCGCGATCGGGGTGAAGCGGCTGGAACACGTGATCTTGACGCACCACCACGCGGACCAGTGCGCCGGGTTGGAGGGACGAGACGATTGGCCGTTCGCGATCCATGCCCCGAACGGGGAAAGGCCGTTTCTTTCGCCCGAGGGAATCGAGGCCATCCGGAAGCGGCGCCTGGCGGCGAATCCCTTTCCGCCGAGTTACTCTCTGCTCGATCGCGGCCTCACAAACGTTCAGTACGACCTGGGGCCCGGCTCGCGCGAGTTGTTCTGGGGGCCGACGCGCGTGCGGTTCATCGCGACGCCAGGGCACGGGCCGAATGCCCTGTCCGCCATCCTCGATTGGCAGGGAAAGCAAATTGTCTTTTGCGGCGACGCGGCCCACGCCGGCGCGACCGTCTGGCGGCCGTATTGCCTGGAATGGCATCATTCGCACGCCGACGGACCGCTGGCGGCATGGGAGGGCGTGCGCAATCTCGCGAGCATCGCCATTGATCTGCTGTGTCCCTCGCATGGTCCCGTGGTTGCAGACCATCCGCGAAAAATGCTGGCCGAACTGGCGAAGAAGCTGATGAATCTGTACGAGGCCAAAGGCAACATCTGCCCCGGCGAGCCGGATCGCTACATCCCCGTCGAGACGATCACTCCGCAGATCAAGAAGGTCCTGCCGTCGCTCTATCAATACGGGATGAACGGCTATCTGCTCCTGTCGAAGTCCGGCGAAGGGCTGGTTGTCGATCCGCAGCGGAATGCCCACCAATGGCTGGAGGATTTGCTCGATCGACTCGGCCGCCCGCGCGTCACCGCCGCCATCGCCAGCCACTATCATTGCGACCACACCGACGGATTCCTCCTCCTCAAAGAACGCGGCGGCGCGCGCATCTGCCTGCACCCCTGGCTCGGCGAAGTCCTCGAGGATCGCCGGCGCTATGACCTGATCTGGCCGCCGGACATCGACGTTCACGCCGACGAGATTCTTCCCGAACGCGGCGAATGGCGCTGGAATGAATACGTCTTCCAGGTCGCGCCGTTCCCCGGACAAACGCGCTGGCATGCGGCGTATCAGACAACCATCGACGGCCAGAAGGTCTTTTTCGGCGGCGACAGCTTTCAGCCCTGCTCGCGATGGAACGGCACGGGCGGCTTCTGCTCGATCAACGATTCGCGCTTCCGCGACGGATATGTCTCAAGCGCGCAGTTGGTACTCGATTGGAAACCGGATCTTCTCTGCAACGGCCACGGGACGGTCTTCCGTTTCCGCCCCTCGCAATTCCGCAAGATCCAGAAGTGGGCGCTCAAGGCGGAGAAAGCGGTGCTGGACCTATGCCCGACCGGCGACCTGGAGAAGGACTACTACATCCACCATCCCGGCGCGCCAGCGCCGCATCCGAGCCGACGAGACAACAAGGGTTAATACTTCAACCAGGCCTTTCTGAGGGGTCTTTTCATTAACCCCTCGTTTCAACGAGGGGGTGGGGCAGGCAACGACTCCCTGGAACCGTTTCAACGGTTTCCTCGGGCCCGTCGAGAGTGGAGGCCGAGAGCATTTGGTTTCCGGCCGAGAGATCCTGAAGTGCTCCGAGAAACCGTTGAAACGGTTTCAGCGAGCATTCGCACGTGGGGGCCCCTCGTTGAAACGAGGGCTTAATGAAAAGACCCATCAAAAGCGCGCGGTCATAATACCAGAGAGAAAACGGATACGTTATGCAAACTTTCCAAAGGAGAAAGCAACCATGAGCACGTTCAAACGGATCGCGGCCGGGGCGTCGATGTTGGGGTGGGCCATGCCGGCCGCCGGCATCGAGACGAACGAGGCCGGCGCGGACTCGCCTGCCCAGCCGGGGGTGGGGGTCCGGCCTCTGGCCGACAGCGAAGACGAGCCGTTTCCCGACGGCTCGACCGGCCGCATCTCGGAGTTTCGAGGCTGTGAGGGGACCTACCTGCCGGCGTACGTCCGCAAGCCGAAGGGCGACGGGCCGTTTCCGGCGGTGGTGTTGCTGCACGGCGGCGCTGTCAGCAAGGAAGCCACCTACGGCACGGGCCGGGGGCAATGGCCGGCGGCGCATTTTATCGCGGCGGGCTGGGCGATCGTCGCCATCGACTACCGCCCCACCAAGGCGCCGTTGACCAACCCGGCCGGGGCCGTCGTCTTCCCTTCGCTGCCGCCGATCGAGTGGAATGACACCCTCGCGGCGATCGGGGCGGTTCGATCTCTCCCGTTCGTCGACGGCAAGCGCGTCGCGGTCATGGGCGGCAGCCACGGCGGCTACGTCATGTCCAAGGTCGTGTCGCGCACGGACCTCAGCTGTGCGATCTTCTGCGCGCCGGCGATCTTTGACCTCATTGAGTTGTCCAAAGCCATGGAGCAGGGAGTGAACATGGCTCAAGTGATCAAGAACAAAGTGGCGGAGGGGGAACAAAAATACGGCGCCCCGATGGCGGTGATTGCCCGGAATCCCGCCGCCTACGGCTACGAGTCGGCGATGACCGAGGCCGCGAACGTGCGCTGTCCGATTCTGATCATCAATGGCCGCAACGACCACGCCTCGCCCGTTTCCGTCATGCAGGCGTACGTGGACAAACTGCATGCCTTGGGGAAGGAGGCCGAGACCTATTTCCCCGACAACGGGCCGCACGGCTTCTACTGGGGGATCAAGACGCCGATCCCGGAAACGGAGGAGTCTACAAAGCGGGCCGTGGCCTTCATCCGAAAGCACTTCGCTCCGTGAGAACGCATGGGGACGGTGAAAGCAAGACGACGGCAGAATCATGGTTGGCAGAATCATAAAAGACGCGGCCGCATCTTTACAATTCCGCCAACCATCATTCCGCCGTCGTCTCTTGTTCGTTCATGCCTACACCCCAACCGGCAGATCCTCCAGCGCTTCCTCGATGGCGTGCTGGGGATATTCGTAATCCTCCAGCTCGCCGTTGAAGTATTTCTCATAGCTGCCCATATCGAAGTGGCCGTGGCCGCTCAAGTTGAAGCAGATCAACTCCTCCTTGCCCTCGGCCTTGCAGCGGTTGGCCTCGTCGATGACGGCCTGGATGGCGTGCGAAGTCTCCGGCGCGGGGATGATGCCTTCGGTGGCGGCAAACAGCTTGGCGGCCTCGAAGCACTCGATCTGGTGAAAGGCCGCCGCCTCGACGATGCCCAGCGA
>JAPLSS010000699.1 GCA_026398515.1 Candidatus Sumerlaeota bacterium
CGGGCCGCGTGTAGTGGGGGCAGTCCAGAATGCCCTGGGCGAAGGAATCGTTGCGCGCGCTGTCGGCGTTGCCTAGGACCCCGGGGATCAGGCGAACCACCGCGTCGATGAGCGTCAGCGCCGGCAGCTCGCCCCCGGTCAGCACGTAGTCGCCGACCGAGATCTCCTCGTCGGCCCACAAGTCGAGCGCCCGCTGATCGACCCCCTCGTAGCGGCCGCACAGGAGGACAAGCCACGGCTCGCGGCTGAGGCGTTCGACGCGCGCGTGATCGAGCAGGGCGCCTTGCGGCGAGAGGTGGATGATTCGCGCCGGACGCGGCGCGCTGCTCGGCCCCACGATGGACTCCAGCGCGGCGTCGATGGGTTCCGGGCGAAGGACCATCCCGGCGCCGCCGCCATACGTCGTGTCGTCGCAGACCCGATGGCGGCCCAGGCCGAATGGGCGCAGGTCATGGACGCGGACGTCGACCAAGCCGGCCTCGCGCGCCCGCGCCAGGATGCTTTCGTCCAGCGGGCCGGCGAAGATGCCGGGAAAGAGGGTGATGACGTCGATGCGCACGGAGCAAGCGCCAGAGGATTTTCAATTTTGGATTTTCGATTTTCGATTTGAACGACCGCGTGCGGCGATTAGCAGGAGCAAACGCCAACTGCGAAACGCGTTTCATTTGTTGGCTGACCGCCGGCTGGCGATTCCGATCCCCTGTCGTTCAAATCGAAAATCAAAAAAATCCTAGATCCAAAATCACGCGAACAACTCGTCTTCTCGAAAGAACAGCCGCATTTCGATGTCGGCGCGCTCGAGGCTGTCCGATCCATGGATCAAGTTCTCGGTGGTGGAGAAGGCGAAGTCGCCGCGAATGGTGCCGGGGACGGCTTCGGTGTGGCGCGTCTTGCCCATCATCAGGCGCATCAGCGCCACGGCGTCGGGGCCTTCGACCGCCGCCGCGACGACCGGGCCGGACAGGATGAACTGGCGCAACGCCGGGTAGAAGTCCTTGTGGACGTGCTCGGCGTAGTGCGCGTCGGCCAGCGCCCCGTCGAATCGCAACATTTTCATACCGATGATCTTCAGGCCCTTGGCTTCGATGCGCGAGACGATCTCGCCGATCAGCCGGCGGCGCACCGCGTCGGGTTTGATGAGGATGAGCGTGCGTTCGGCCATACGAATCAAGGCGGCCCTTCAAGGAAGATGAACAAAGCGACAAGCCCTGGAAGCGGCCTTATTGCGCAAAGGCCCGGGGAACGCAAAGGGTATTCCGTCAGTCGACACGCCGTGACGATGCGCCTTAAGTTTCTATGGGCCGGCGCCGATACGCGTGGATGAAGCCTAAATGGGATCTGTCGAATTGCCGGGACCCAGAGAAAGGTCTCGCGGAAGGAGGCGGCGCCTATTCGAACGGCAAACGAGAGACACAGCGATCACACTAACCTTGCAGCGGTCGGCCGACGGCCCTTATTTGAACCCAGCGCCACGAGCGGCAGAATCGCCTGGCCCGCGCCCTTCGCGAGCGCGGCGCCGCGCGGCGGTTCTCCCTTGGCGAACACGCTCCATCGAGCAAAGGGCCGGCCGACCGCTCTTATGTCTGAAGCCATGCCGTTCTCACGGTTTGGGAATCGACCCGCCAGTCCAATCGGAGCCAGTCAAATATGACTGATCTCAGAATGGGAGATCATCTTCAGTTGCCCGAACCTCTAGTCCCTTACTCTGCGAGATAATGGAGTTCACCACCCGGACAGTCTTCTGGGCGCGCAAGATCGAGCGCAAGGTCGAAATGAACGCCACATCTGATTCCGCTACTGGAGAATCGTTAGCTCCCGGACGTAGTTCGCG
>JAPLSS010000963.1 GCA_026398515.1 Candidatus Sumerlaeota bacterium
TTCATCGTCGGGGTGTCGGGATCGTCGGTGGGGGTCTCGAGGAACTCATCGCCGTAGAACGAGCCCTGGTTGCTTATGCGAACCAGGTTCTCCAGGAGCGGGTCGTCGATCTGGGCCTGGAATACGATCGTCGCCGTTCCGCCGTTGCCGGGGATTACGCCGAGCCACACGTCGAAGAAGCTATCGACGGCGGTGTTAATCACGCCTTGGGAGGGGCTGATGGAAGTGGGCAGGAACCTTGTCCCTATCGGGGCGGATTCGTGATAGGAGACCGTGGTGGGATGGTCCTCGTTGTTCGTGATCCGCACCGTGTATTCGATGACTTCGCCGGGCTCGGCCAGGCCGTCGCAGGTAGGATCGGTGAGCAGCCTGTCCGTCTTCGTCGCCGTCAGTCGCAGCCCGTTGGCCCAGGTGATCGTCGGATCGAGGGACGGCGAAGTGTCCGGATCGTCGGTCACGGTGGAGCCGTCGCCGTAGAACCAGCCCTGGTTGAGGATCTCTACGAGCCCCGCGGGCAACTTCTGATTCACGACCACTTGGAAGACGATGGTCACGGACGAGCCCACATTGACGGGGCCGCCCCCCCCGTACACATAGGTGTCCCCGGGGTTGTTTCCCGATGTGACGAAATACGAACCGCCCCCCAAGATCTGAACCGTTCCGGCCGCCAGGGTCGTTAGACCGGAAGGATAATCAGTAAAGTCAAATGTCGACGCGTTCTGATGCCCGGTGTTTGTCAACTGGACGGTGTATTGGATGGTGTCGCCGGGATCGGCCTGCCCGTTGCCGTTGAGATCGTCGACCAGCTCGTCGGTTTTGGTGGCCGTGTACTGGGCGTAGTTGTCGAGGTAGACGCAGGTGGGATCGTCCGGGTCGGCGAGGGCGGGATCGTCGGTCGGGACGTCGTCGAAATTGGCGCCGGCGCCCACGCCTTGATTGCAGACTTCATAAACATCCTGGGCCAAGGGGGCGTTGACCGTGACCCGGAACGTGATCGTCACGGCGGCGTTGACATCGATTTGCCCGATCTCGACCCGGACTTCCGAGTCGCCCGTGTTGTTGCCCTGGCCGACCGTGCCCAGGGTGGTCGTGACCGAGCCCGAGACGAGGGCCGAGTTGGGATCGGGCGTGTCGCGGAAGACGGCGCCGGTGGTCGGGCGGTCGCCGGAGTTGGTGATCACGATCGTGTATTCGATGGTGTCGCCCGGCCCGGCCTGCCCGTCGCCATCCAGGTCGCCGACCAGTTGGGCGGTCTTGGCGGCGGTGATCACCGGCAAGTCGACGGGAGTCAGGGTCGCGTCGCCGGCCCGGAGCGTATCGGGGTCGTCCGTGGGGGTGGGGATGATCTCCTCGGCCGTGAACACCGCTTGGTTCGCGATATAGCGCTTGTCCAGGGGGAGGTTGTTATCGGCCACGACGTCGAAGGAGATGGTGGCGCTGGCGCCGGCGGCCAGGATTCCCATATCGCCGGCGATCCACGGGTTCGGTTTTCCCGGATCGCCGGCGATTGTTCCCAGGGTGGTGGTTTCCGTGCCGTCGACGGCCGTAGTATACGGGTCGTAATAGTCGATGAACTGGAGGTTGTTGAGCGGGCTGGTCACGCTGTCGTTCGTCGCGACGATCGTGTAGTGGATTTGGTCGCCGGGGTCGACGAAGCCGTCGCCATCGGCGTCGACGACCAGTTCGTCGGCCTTCGTGGCATGGACCATGAAGGCGCCGCCGTTGGCCGGGGCGAAGCTCGGATAGGAAAGTCCGCTGGGCGTCGGCGCGTCGAGGGCCTGGGCAGGAGTCTCAGGCGCCAAGGCTCCAGCAACCAACACCCATGCCGCTGCCGCCATCCAGAACCGAGAGCGAAACATAGGACTCCTCCGTTTGGAAACGAGATGGGACCGGCTCGATTCCGGCCGTTCCGGCAATGTGTGTAGAGACTTGAAATCCGTCGCGCAACCGAGCCAACAACCGGCTCCCTTGGGGACGCTAGCGCGTGGTGGAGGACATATGGAAGACCGGCAAGCGGTGACGACGCCGACATTAAAGCTGATTGGCACGCTGGATTCCGCGGCTGAGACTGTCAAGGAAAAAGCGGCTTCTCCAACCCGTGGGCAAACCGTGCGCCAGTGCGCGGGGAATCCCTCGTAGAGAACAGGGCAGGGAAGAAACGGCGCGGCGGCCGCACCGCGGATTGCGTTGAGGGGGAGATTTCGAGAGGGGCGAAACGGGGCCAATTCGTTGTTTAGAAAAGGGAAAGGATGGAGTTCCGCCTCCAGGCGGAATGGGCGGTTGTCGACCCAAACGCCGCTTGGCTCATTCCGCCTGAAGGCGGGACTCCATCCCCATTTCCGCGGGAGATCGCCAGGCAGCTCTTCGGCCGTGCTCCCCGACCGTCTTCAGCGCACGGGCGGGAGGAGGCGAACCTGGGGATGCGATCCTCAACGACAGACAGCCGGGCGCTTTCGGTTGACGCGCGCCTTTCGCGGCCGGGCCGGACCTCGGCGGTCTCTTTCGAGCCGCGGACCGGACTGACCGATATTGCCTTTGTCTTGTTCATCGGTTGCCGACATGATGGAATGCGAATTAGGGCCTCTTCTCCGGAATTGCGCGCTTCTTCCGCCAGATTCCGGGAGAAAGCCGATCGTTTGCGGCTTTGGCTGCGCCACGTTGAGGATGGAGGGGAGAAGACATGGAGCGGCGGTTCATGGACAGTCTCGATTGGATCGACTCGCAGCGCGAGCGAATGATCCGCTTGCTCGAGGAATGGGCGGCGATCAACTCTTACAGTTACAACCTGGAAGGGTTGGCGGCGCTGCGGGCGGCGATGGCGCGGGAGCTGCGCCGACTGCCGGGCGCGCTCGCCGAAATCGAGTTGCCGCCGTCGCGGGCGATCGGCCCCGACGGCGCCTCGTCGGCTCTCCCGCTCGGCAAGGCCTTTTCCCTGCGGAAGGACACGGGCGCGGCGCGGAGGGCGCTCCTCGGCGGCCACATGGACACGGTGTATCCGCCGGGCCAGGAACGGCCGCGCCTGGAGCGAGTCGACGAGAAGACGCTGCGCGGCCCCGGGGTGGCGGACATGAAGGGCGGACTCGTCGTGATGCTTGTGGCGCTCGAGGCGTTCGAGCGCAGTCCGTTCGCGGCGCACATGGATTGGGAGGTGTTGCTGAATCCTGACGAGGAGATCGGATCGCCGGGGTCGACGCCGCTGTTGGCCGAATGCGCGCGGCGAAACCGCCTGGGGCTGATCTTCGAGCCGGCGCTTCCCGACGGCGGGCTGGTGGCCGCGCGGAAAGGATCAGGCAGTTTCACCGCGGTGGCGCGGGGGCGAGCGGCGCACGCCGGCCGCAACCCCCAGGAGGGCCGCAACGCCATCCACGCCCTGGCGGAGTTCATCGTCGAACTGACGGGCCTGGAACAGCCGAACGGCGGGACCACGATCAATGTCGGGCGAATTGAAGGCGGGGGAGCGGTCAACGTTGTGCCCGACCTGGCCATCGGGCGGTTCAACGTCAGGGCGGAGACAGTGGATGAGCAGCGACGCGTGGAAGAGGGAGTGGAAGCGCTCCGGCGCCGGATCGACGCGCGCGAAGGCTTCTCTCTGGACATCCACGGCGGCTTTCAGGCGCCGCCGAAGAGGCTCGACGAGCGGACCCGCGTGTTGCTCGAGCATGCGACAGAGTGTGGACGAGACCTGGGGCTTTCGCTTCCGTGGGGGTCGAGCGGCGGGGTGAGCGACGGCAACAGACTGGCCGCCGCCGGACTGCCGACCCTCGATTCCCTGGGCGTGGTCGGCGTCGCGCTGCACAGCCCCGACGAATACATGCTCGTGGACAGCCTGACGGAGCGCGCGCGATTGGCCGCCCTTTTGCTTATGAAACTGGGCGCCGGGGAGATCGATCCGCCATGAGCGCGGCGCAGCCTATAGGACCGACAGACTTGGCGCGGCCAGGGCCGCAACCAAAATGACCCACAACAAAGAACGCAAAGAACACAAAGAAACAGGATGTTCCCGATGTCATAAGCCCTTTTCTTTGCGTTCTTTGCGGCAGAAAAATCTTGCCGAAAAAACAAGATTCTGGTCCTTAGCAGTTCAGAGGACGGATGCGATTCATAGGACCTCGGGGGGCTTCGACGCGGGGGCCAAGAGGGCTGTCCATTACCCACACCTCTGGCCTCGCATGTTCAGCCCCGTACGGGGCTGAAGACAGCGGCCCAGAGATGTGGGTAATCGACAGGCCAAGAGGGAAAGGGTGGCCGCATGGTTGTCATCCGTCCCATCGCATGGAAAGACCTGGATCGGCTGATCGAGCTGGCCTCGCAGGCGGGATTCGGCCTGACGACCCTGCCGAACGATCCGGCGTTCCTGCGGCGGCGCATCCGGGAATCGTTGCGCGCGTTCGAGCCAACGGACGAGGAGCGCCCCAACGGCGAGACCTACCTGTTCGTCATGGAGAACCTGGAAACCGGGCGGGTGGTCGGCACGAGCGCCATCGCTTCAAAGGTCGGCGGGTTCGAACCGTTCTACGCCTTTCGCCTCGAGACGTCCGTCCATGAGTCGAAGCAGTTGGGAATCCGCAAGGAGATCCAAGTGCTGCGGCTGGTGGCGGAGCACAACGGGCCGTGCGTGATCGGCAGTTTGTTTCTTTCGCCCGAGCAGCGCGGCCGCGGGCAGGGGCGGCTGCTGTCGCTGGCGCGGTTCCTGTTCATGGCCGAACGGCCGGCGCGGTTCGACCCGATGGTGGCCGCCGAGATGCGCGGCATCGTCGACGACGAGGGGCGTTCGCCGTTTTGGGAGGCGCTCGGGCGGCATTTCTTCGAGGTTGACTATACGCGGGCCGACTACCTGAGCGCCATCGACAAGCGGTTCATCGCCGCGTTGATGCCGCCGCATCCGTTTTATGTCCCGCTCTTGCCGCCGGAAGCGCGCGCTGTGATCGGACAGGTGCACCCGCAGACGCGTCCGGCGCTCCGGCTCCTGGAAGGCGAAGGGTTCCGTCCGTCGGGGATGGTCGACATCTTTGAGGCGGGGCTGATTGTCACCTGCCCGCGCGACGAGATCCGGACGGCGCGGGAGAGCCGTCGTGCGACCGTCGAAGGGTTTCTGGATCGCAACGTCTCGTCGGAAACGCATTTAATTAGCAACGTCAGCCTCGATTACCGCGCCTGCCAGGGGCCGGTGGAATGGGCGTCGCCGGAGGCGGTTCTGCTGTCGCGCGCGGTGGGCGAGGCGTTGGGATTGAAGTTGGGCGATCAGGCGCGGGTGGTTCCGATTCGTCCGGCAACGGCGCGGGAGGATGTCCATGGATGAGAGAGGCCTCTTCATCGCCGGCCGTTGGGTCGAGGGGCGCGGGGCGAGGTTCGAGTCGACCGATCCCGCGACCGGCGCGACGCTATGGGAGGGCGCGGCGGCCGCTGCGGAAGACATCGACCAGGCCGTGCAAGCCGCGCGCGAGGCCGCGGGCGAATGGGCTGAGGCGCCGCTCGCGAAACGGCTCGACGTCTTGGGGGCGTTCGAGGCGCAACTGGCGGCGAACAAGCCAGAGCTGGCGGAGATCATCTCGCGCGAGACGGGGAAGCCCTTGTGGGAATCGCTCGGCGAAGCGCAAGCGATGATCGGGAAAATCGCGCTTTCGAAACAGGCTTACGAAGAGCGTCGCGCGGAAACCTGTGTGGATATTGACGGCGCGCGCGGGGCAGTGCGCTACGCGCCGCATGGAGTCGCGGCGGTCCTTGGCCCCTTCAACTTGCCCGGCCACTTGCCAAACGGGCACATCGTTCCCGCGCTGCTGGCGGGCAACGCGGTCGTCTTCAAGCCGAGCGAAGAGACCCCGCTCGTCGGTCGGCGGACGGCGGAGCTCTGGGCAGCGGCCGGGCTGCCGCCGGGCGTGTTGAATCTCGTGCAAGGAGGCGTCGAAACGGGCCAGGCGCTCGTCGAGCATCCTGGAATCGACGGGGTGTTCTTCACGGGAAGCTACGGCGCCGGCCAGGCGATTCACCGCGCGTTGGCGGACCGCCCCGAGGTCATCGTGGCGTTGGAGATGGGCGGCAACAATCCGCTGATCGTATGGGACGCAGGCGACCTGGATGCGGCGGCGTACCTGACGATCCAATCGGCGTTTCTCACCTCGGGGCAGCGTTGCTCCTGCGCGCGGCGGTTGATTGTCGCCGAAGGGCGCGAGGCAGACGCGTTCATCGAACGACTGCTGTCGTGGATGCGGCGCGTGCGCATCGGACGCTGGACGGATCGCCCGGAGCCGTTCATGGGGCCGGTCATTTCGCGAAGCGCGGCGGAACAGGTTCTCGGGTCGCAAGCGGACGCGCGTCGGCGAGGCGGCGCGGCCCTGGCGGAAATGCGCGCCGCCGCCGGTTGTCCCGCGCTTCTTTCGCCGGGTCTGATGGATGTCACCGGGGTCGAGGATCGGCGCGATGAGGAGATCTTCGGGCCGTTCCTGCAACTGATTCGTGTCGCCGATTTCGACGCGGCGCTGCAGGAGGCCAACCGCACGCGCTACGGGCTGGCGGCGGGTCTGCTGAGCGACAATGCGGATTTGCATACACGCTTCCGCCGCGCCGCGCGGGCCGGGATCGTGAATTGGAACCGGCCGCTGACCGGCGCGAGCAGCCGCCTGCCGTTCGGGGGCGTCGGGCGCAGCGGCAATCATCGCCCCAGCGGCTATTTTGCGGCGGACTATTGCTCCTATCCCGTGGCATCATTGGAGGCGGAACGGCTGGAATTGCCCGGCACGCTGACGCCGGGGATTGAAGGAAAAGACTGACCGCCGCCCTCGCCCTTCTCACGGGTGCATTGCGTCCACTATGTCCATCATCTCTCCGCCCGGAACCGCCCCATGACCGCCCCCGCATTCGAAATCAACTTCGACGGCTTGGTCGGGCCGACGCACAACTACGGCGGCTTGTCGTACGGGAATCTTGCTTCGCAACACTGGGGTGGAACGGTCTCGCATCCGCGCCAGGCGGCGTTGCAGGGATTGGAGAAGATGAAACTGCTGGCCGACCTGGGGCTGAGGCAGGCCGTGCTTCCCCCGCGGGAACGGCCCGACCTGCGCGCGCTACGGCGTGTGGGATTCGAGGGGTCGAATGCCCAGGTTATCGAGAAGGCATTCAAGGCAAGTCCGATCCTGCTGGCCGCGTGCTATAGCGCCTCCTGCATGTGGGCGGCCAATGCGGCGACCGTCTCTCCCAGCGCCGATTGCGCCGACGGGCGAGTCCATTTCGCTCCCGCGAACCTTGTCAGCCAGTTCCACCGTTCGCTTGAACCGCCAACGACGGCCGCGGTCTTGCGGGCGATCTTTGGAGACGAGAAGCGGTTCGCGCATCATCCGCCGCTTCCCGCCGCGCGACATTTCAGTGACGAGGGCGCGGCGAATCATACGCGCCTGTGCGCCACCTACGGCGATCCGGGGATCGAAGTTTTCGCGTATGGCGCGAAGGCGTTCGATGCGTTTCCGGCGCCGATGCGGGCGCCCGCGCGGCAGACGTTGGAGGCGAGCGAGGCGGTGGCGCGGCTGCACGGGCTGGAGCCGGCGCGGACGGTCTTCGCGCGGCAGAACTCGGAAGCCATCGAGGCCGGCGTTTTCCACAACGACGTCATCTCCGTGGGAAATCAGAACGTCTTCCTCTGCCACGCGCTGGCCTTCGCCGACGGGGCGGCGGCGAGGGACGAGATCCGGCGGAAGTGGGAGGCGCTCGCTGCCGGCGAGTTGATCTGGATCGAAATCGCGCCGGAGGAATTGTCGCTGGCCGAGGCGGTCGCGACGTATTTCTTCAACAGTCAGATTGTGACGCTGCCGGACGGGAGCATGTGCCTGATCGCCCCGGCGGAGTGCGAGGAATCGCCTCGGGCCGGCGCCGTGATTCAGCGCATTCTCGCCGAGGACAATCCGATTCGCTCGGCGCGGTTCGTCGACATTCGCCAGAGCATGAAGAATGGCGGCGGCCCGGCGTGCCTGCGGCTGCGCGTCGTGTTGACCGAAGAGGAACTGGCGTGTGTGAAACGAAGCGTGTTCCTGACGGATTCCCTATACGCGGATCTGACCGCCTGGGTAAAACGGTTCTATCGCGAAGACCTGCGCCCGGAAGACCTGGCCGATCCGTCGTTAATGGAGGAAAGCCGCGCGGCGTTGGACGCGTTGAAACGGATTCTTGATCTTAGGGACGATTCTT
>JAPLSS010000038.1 GCA_026398515.1 Candidatus Sumerlaeota bacterium
GCACGTGCGCACGGAACTGGAGGAGGAGTTTACGCCGGAGCAGGTATTGGCGGCGCTGGCGGATTATTTAGAGGCGCTGCCCGAGCCGGAGCCGGGCAAGGCCAAGGGGGCGGGAAAAGCGGCGCGGGCGTGGTATGAAGAGGCGGGGGAGGTGTAAATCATGAAAGACAATCGTGATCAAAGTGATTCGGCATCCGAATCGAAACCTGTAGACAAAACCCAAGATGTTCCCGACGACGACCCGATCGTGTTAGCGCTCAACAGGGTTTATGGAGAAAATCCAGATATCAGCCGGCTTCCCAAAGACATCGCGTACTTGCAGTTTAGAACCTTGAAGAGGCATGGCCAATGATCAAACGAGGTCAGGTATGGTGGGCCGACCTTCCGTAACCCGGTACTCGTTCTTCAGTAGGCATTACTTCTCGTACGCGTTTATGAAATCTTCAACGCTGATGCCGGACTGGCGTATGGCGTTTCGAAGTGTGCCAATGGCTACTGGATTGTGAAGGGGTATGACGCAACCGCGGGACTCTTTACGAAGCACGATATGACTACCCTTCTGCCGAACCTGAGTAAATCCCAAACGTTCAAAAACTCGGATGACTTCTTTTCCTGAGATTCGCGGTAGTTCAGGCATGCGCCGGAACCTCAAAGGTCGCCACGATAAGATTGGATGAAGGGGACTGAGGGAACTCTTCAAGGTATACCTCGGTTGCTTCGCGAAGATTGGCGATTGCCTCTTCGACCGTCTTGCCTTGGCTCGCCGTGCCGACCTCGGGGCATTCAGCAACATACCAGTCTTCTTCTCGATGAATAATAGCGGTCAGTAGCATAGTCCATTCTCCCTGTCTTACATTGCATTATACAGGAAACGGGGTGTGTTTCAGCTATTTATATCTTCTCCATTCTCCCGCCGTGTTGGGCGGTTGCCAGCCGAGCTGGATCACCTCGAAGTCGCCGGCGTGAAGCTCGCGGAAGGGCGAGACGAAGAGGTCCATGTCACAACGACAGCGCTGGGACTTCTCTTCGCGGCGGGATTGTGCGATAATGCGTCTCAGGTGTTTCCCGGAAAAGCTGTGGAGGAGGGGGATGGGCCACGGCGGCGGGGTTCGATTACGATTACGATTACGATTACGAGAGACGAGCACGAGAACAACAACGAACAGCATGGTGGTGACACGATGGTCATGAAGGCCCGACAGGTCGTCGGCGGGCTGGTGCGCCGGGAGCGGCGGATCGCGGTGACGGGGATCACCCACGGGGGCAAGACCGTTTTCCTGACCTCGCTGATCCACCACCTGAGCGAACACGACGCCGACGAGTTCCGTTTCGGGCGCCGGGCGCAAATCACCGAGTTCCGCGAAGTGCGCACGCGCGCCCGCTACGGCGAGCATTTCCGTTACAAGGCCTACCTGGACCGGCTGGCGCGGCTGGGGCAGTGGCCCGAAAAGACGCGCGATTGCCTGCATTACGGCTGCGAGTTCCGGCGCAGCGACTGGCGCTGGATCGGCAGCCGGCTACTTTTCTTCGACCTGCCCGGCGAGCGGATCGCCGACGCGGCCATCGCCGCCAATCCCAACTACGCCGACTGGAGCGAGGAAATCCTGGCCCACTTCGCCGATCACTCGGCCTACGAGGAACAAGCCCAGCCGTTCCTGGCGCTGCAGGAGCGCGCGGGTCTGGGCCTGCACGAGTTGATCGGCGAATACAAACGGACGCTGGGGCGGCTGATCCTCAATTACAAGCCGCTGATCTCGCCCTCGACCTTCCTGCTGGATCCGCAGGGGCGGCCGGCGCGGGGCGGCACGGCCGAGGAGTTGGCCGAGCGCCAGACGGCGGGGCTGGGCCCTCGCACGGGCGGGGGGGCGCCGCGGGAGTTCGCGCCGCTCTGCGCCGTGGCCCGCGCGCGCCACCCGATGCTGGCGGCGTTGATGGCGCAGCACTACCGGGAGTATCGGCGGCAGATCGTGCTGCCGATTTTCGGGGAGCTGCTGCGCGCGCACCGGATGATCGTGCTGATCGACATCCCGATGCTGCTGGCCGGCGGTGACGGGCGTTTCAACGACAACCGGCAAATTTTGATGAACCTGTTCGAGACGCTGCGGCCGGACTCCAGCCTGGGCGGGCGGCTGATGCGGGCGCTGACCTTCTGGACGCGGCCGCTGGACCGCATCGCGCTGGTGGCGGCCAAGGCGGCGAGCACGAACCCGCTC
>JAPLSS010000008.1 GCA_026398515.1 Candidatus Sumerlaeota bacterium
AATGAGACGCACACCGACTAAGACCAAACGACTCGGCCTCGTCGCCGCCTTTGCGGTTATTCTAGGAGCATGGATCGCATCCGCCCAGAGCCCGGACGATGCCCTCGCCCGCGGCTTCCTGAATCCGCCCGACAGCGCCAAACCGCGCGTCTGGTGGCATTGGATGAGCGGCAATATCACCAAGGAAGGCATCAAGGCCGACTTCGAATGGATGAAGCGCGCCGGGATCGCCGGATTCCAAAATTTCGATGCGGGGTTGAACACGCCCCAAATCGTCGAGAAACGCCTGGTCTATATGACCCCGGAATGGAAAGACGCCTTTAAATACGCCGCCACGCTGGCCGACCAGTTGGGCCTGGAAATGGCCATCGCCGGCTCGCCCGGATGGAGCGAAAGCGGCGGGCCCTGGGTCACCCCTGCCCAGGCGATGAAGAAATACGTCTGGAGCGAGACGCGCGTCGAGGGCGGCCGCCCGTTCTTCGGCGTGCTGCCCAAGCCGCCCGCGACTACCGGCCCTTATCAGAATATCGGCGACGGACAGGGAGGATTAGGAGGAGCGGCCACGCCCCCGGAGTTCTATGCCGACAGCGCCGTCATCGCCTATCGTCTACCGGATAATGAGCGCACCCTGGCCGAGCTGCAGGCGAAAGTGACTTCGAGCGGCGGCTCCTTCGACCTCGCCGCCCTTACCGACGGCGACCTGACCAAGGCCGTTTTACTGCCTGCCGCGCCGGTGGACCAGAAAGCTTGGATCCAGTTCGAGTTCCCCAAACCGCAATCGGTTCGCGGAATCACCTTGTTCACTATACGCGCCGGACGCCGAGGCGCCGCATCCATCCCTGAATTGGAGGCGAGCGACGACGGCGCCCAATTCAAAACCGTCGTGATGATCCCCGCGAGCTCACGCACCATCGCTTTTCCTGCCGTCACGGCCAAGTTTTTCCGCTTGAGTATTCGCACGCCCGCGCCGCCGGCCGCGCCCCGCGGCGCGGCTCCACAGGGCGCGCCGGCTCAAGCCGCGGCCCCCGCCGGCACGCAGATCGCCGAGCTCGTCCTCCACGCGGCGACGCCCGTCAACCGCTTCCAGGACAAGGCCGCGTTCACGGAGGCCATCGGCCTCTACGACATGGCCACTCCCGCCGCTACGGCCGGCGATATCATCCGCAAGACCGACGTGATCGACCTCACCTCTAAAATGCGCCCCGACGGCACGCTCCGTTGGACCCCGCCCGCCGGCCGATGGGCCATCCTTCGTTTCGGCTATTCCCTCACCGGCGCCCGCAACTCGCCGGCGTCTCCAGAGGCCACCGGGCTCGAGGTGGACAAGCTCAGCCGTCCGCACGTCAAGTCTTATTTCGACAATTACCTCGGTCAGTACAAAGCGACACTCGGCGACCTGATGGGCAAACGCGGGCTCCAGTACGTGATCACCGACAGCTGGGAAGCCGGCGTCGCTAATTGGACCGACGCCATGTTCGCCGAGTTCAAAAAGCGCCGCGGCTATGACATGCGGCCCTGGCTGCCGGTTCTTTCTGGCCGCGTCGTGGACAACGCCGAATCGAGCGATCGATTCCTGTGGGACTTCCGCGAGGCGCTCGGCGAGATGACCGCGGAATATCATTACGACCAACTGACCACGATTCTCCATGAGCGCGGCATGGGCCGCTATACCGAATCCCACGAGAGCGGCCGCGCGTATATCGGCGACGGCATGGAGGTCAAGCGCACGTCCGATATCCCCATGAGCGCCATGTGGACCGAGCAGCCCGGCAGGGCCGGCGGGGGACACGACGCGGACGTTCGCGAATCGGCCTCGGTCGCCCATATCTACGGCCAGAACCTGGTGGCCGCCGAGTCCCTGACCGCCGGGAGCTACGCCTGGGCTTATTCTCCCGAAACGCTGAAGCCCACCGCCGACCGCCTGATGGCCATGGGCTTGAACCGGTTCGTGATCCACACCTCGGTCCACCAACCCGTCAACGACAAGATCCCGGGCCTCGGCCTCGGGCCCTACGGTCAGTGGTTCACCCGGCACGAAACCTGGGCGGAGTCGGCCTTGCCTTGGACGACCTACTTGTCGCGCAGCTCCTATATGCTCCAACAGGGCAAATTCGCGGCGGACATTCTTTATTACTACGGCGAAGACTCGAATATCACCGCGCTGTTCGGCGCCAAGCTGCCCGACATTCCGGCCCGGCTGGCCGTGGCCGCCGGCAGGCTCATTACGACTACCGGAATGAGCTATCGCGTGCTGGCGCTCGACCCCAACAGCCGGCACATGTCGCTGGCCGTGCTGCGCAAGCTCCGGGACCTGGTGAACGCCGGCGCCGTGGTGACGGGCCCGAAGCCGACCGACAGCCCCAGCCTGGCCGACGACCAAACGGAGTTCCGCAAAATCGCCGACCAGCTTTGGGGACCGGGCATTGGAAAAGGCAAGGTTTATGGAGGTCAATCCCTGGGCGAGGTGTTGGCCGCGCTGCAAGTGAAGCCGGATTTCGAATTTACGCGGCCTCGGCAGGATACCAACCTCAT
>JAPLSS010000577.1 GCA_026398515.1 Candidatus Sumerlaeota bacterium
GGCGCATCAGCCGCCGCCGGTCCGCGCCGCCGAGGCGGGATTGGCGATTCATCCGCGCGGCCTCCTGTATTGTCTCCCGAGCGTCGGCGCGTTCGTCGGCGCGGACATGACGGCGGGCGTGATGGCCGCGGGGCTGGACGAGTCCGACGCGGTCCGCATGCTCATCGACATTGGCACTAATGGCGAGATTGTTATTGGGAATCGGGACTGGTTGGTCTGCGCGAGCGCGTCGGCCGGGCCGGCGTTTGAAGGCGCGGGAAACAAGGACGGCATGCGGGCCACGCGGGGCGCGATAGATCACGTGCATCGAACGGAAGGCGGAACGCTGGAGTATTCGACCGTGGGCGCTCGGCCGCCGGCGGGACTGTGCGGGACCGCGTACGTGGATCTGCTCGCCGAACTGCTGCGCATAGGCGTGATCGACAAGACCGGCAAGTTCCATCGCGAAGCCGCCTCGGACCGCGTGCGCCCGGGCGCCGAAGGAACGCCGGAGTTCGTGGTGGTTCGCTCGGGCGAGAACGGCGCCAAGACAGACGTGGCGATCACGCAGGACGACGTGGCCAACCTTCTGCGCAGCAAAGCCGCCATGTACGCCGCGGCCAAGGTGTTGTTGAGGGCGATCGGGCTGAAGTTTTCGGACATCGCGGAATTCCTTGTGGCGGGCGCCTTCGGCAGCCGGTTGGACCTGGGAAATGCGGTGGCCATCGGGCTGCTGCCGGACGTGTCGACGGAGAAATTGCGGTTCGTCGGGAACACCTCGATCCTGGGAGCGAAGATGGCCGCTCTAAATGAAGAGAGTTACGACCGGGCGCGGCGGATCGCGGGAAAGATGACCTATTTCGAACTGAGCGCCGAGCCGACGTTCATGGACGAGTTCACCTCGGCGTGTTTCTTCCCGCACACCCACGTCGAGGAGTTTCCGTCGGTGTGTAGGCCGGCCTTGCCGAGGCGGGCTTGAGGTTGTTGAAGCAGAGTCCACCCCGGCAGGGCGGACCTACTTGGAGACGCCATGAGTCATCTGATCGCCATCTCGGGCAAAGGGGGAACGGGGAAGAGCACGGTCGCGGCCTGCCTGGTCCGCCTCCTGCTCGAGAACGGAAAGCGGCCCGTGCTGGCGGTCGACGCCGATCCGAACCACACCCTGGCGCCTCTCCTGGGTCTGCAACCCGGCCCGACGATCGGCGACATCCGCGATGAGGTGCTGGAAAGCAAGGCGCGGACGACGGGCGTTCCCAAGGAGCGGCTGCTCGAGATGAAGTTGGAGGAATGCGTCCAGGAGGCGTCGGGCTTCGACCTCATCACCATGGGCCGCCCCGAAGGACCCTCGTGTTATTGCTATGTGAACAACCTCTTGCGCGGCGCGCTCAAGGGCCTTCGATCCAACTACCGCGCAACGATCGTGGACAACGCGGCGGGCATGGAGCACCTGTCGCGGATGAACACCGACGCCATCTCCTGCCTGGCGTTGGTCAGCGAGCCGACCCTGACGAGCGCGCGCGCCGTGGCGCGGATCCTGGAACTGGCCGCCAGTTTGCCGGTGCGCATCGAGCGCCGGGCGCTGATCTGGAACAAGGTCCTTCCCGACGGCGTGCCCGCGAAGGTGTCGCAAGCCTGCAACGAAAAAGACTTTGACCGGGTGGCCTTTCTGCCGTTCGATGCCGGAATCGGGCGTTTGTCCGCGTTGGAGGAAAACGCGCTGGCCGCCCCGCCGCTGCCCGAGGCGTTTCGGGGGTTGTTGGAGGCCTGCGGCATGAGCGCGCGGAGAACAACATAGAACTTGTAGGTCTTATAGGTCCTATAAGTCCCATTGAAAGCGAAGAACACCCATGCACACCCAAGACACGGCCCAAACGTGGGCCTCGGCCGTCAACACGGTGACCATCGGGGCGACCGCGGCCCAGGGCGGCACGCGCGGCCGAACCGTGGCCATCGGCGGGGCGAAGTGCATTCCCTGGCTGGCGTACGAGGGCGAGGTCGGCCACGCGCCCGCCATCGCCATCGAAATTTGGGACGCCGGCGCCGAGGAGTGGCCCGCCGAGTTGACCAGGCATTACGAAGGCGTGTTGAACGATCCGGGCGCATGGGCCAAACGCGCCGCCGAGTTCGGCACCGACCTCATCTGCCTGCGCCTGATGGGGACCCATCCCGACATGGCCAATCGCGGCGCGGACGACGCGGTCGCGGCGGTCAAGGCCGTGCTGCGGGCGGTCGATCTGCCGCTCGTCGTCATGGGCTGCGGCGTAGACGAGAAGGACAACGTAGTGCTGCCGCGGTGCTGCCAGGCGGCGGCGGGCGAGAACTGCCTGTTCGGCAACGTGCGCGACAAGAACTACCGCACGCTGGTGGCGGCGTGCCTGGCCGACGGGCACAAGCTGATCGCCGAGTCGCCGCTTGACGTGAACATCGCCAAGCAGGTCAACATCCTCGCGCACGACGTTGGCTATCCGCTGGAGAACATAGTTATATACCCAACCACGGGCGCGCTGGGATACGGATTGGAATACGCCTACAGCATCATGGAGCGCGGGCGGCTGGCGGGGCTGGGCGGCGACGCGCTCCTGCGCCAGCCGGTGATGGCCGACATCGGAATCGAGGCATGGCGCGCCAAGGAAGCCTACGCGCCGGAAGAGACACTGCCCGGACTCGGCCCGGCGGAACGGCGCGGGCCGCTGTGGGAGACATTGACGGCGACGAACCACCTGCCGGCCGGCGCGGAGTTGTTAGTCTTGCGCCATCCCCAGGCGGTGGCGAACGTCCGGCGGGCGATTGAGGAGTTGGCCGGCGCGAGTTCAGAGCAATAGTCCTTATAGGATCTATAAGACCTACTATGTCTCATTGAAGGTTTCAACCATGGACCTCAAATGCCCCGGACGGATGGCCAGCTCGCCCAAGAGCAGCGCGGTGGTGGCGTGCCCTTCGTGCGGGCGCGAGGTCGAATTGTTCGACGACGAGCCGCGGGTGCGGTGCCGCTGCGGCCAGTTCGTTTATCGCCAGGCGCTGCCGTCGTGTGTGCAATGGTGCGCGTCGGCCTCCCTGTGCCTGGGCGAGGCGGGTCCGATGGAGTCGATGAAGCCGCCCGAGAAGCAAACCAATTATCAGCAGGCGTATGAGCGCGCGTTTCATGCCGTGCGCCGGAGAAGCCGGGACGACCTCATCGCTCTCGGCGCGCGCGAGGTAGGGACGGTGCGATACGAATTGCCGGTGTTGGATCAGGTGTTTCTGATCGACGTCGGCGCGGGAACGGTCGCCCTATCCGATGGGTTGGGGCGCGCCGCGTCGGCGCCGCTGCGAATCGAATGGCAGATCCTCGCCTTGCGGTACCTCAGCGCGCCGGCGCCGCGGATGGATTTCGGGAAATGGGTCAGCTTCGCCGAACTGCCCGGGGCGAAAGTGTATGATCCCGTCTATCGCGGGCGCGTGCTGGGGCGGCTCGTCGCGACGGCGGGGCGCGACCGCGAGACGTTCGTCGAAGCCTGCCAACGGCTCGGCGCGGAGCGGTTCGAAGGCGGCGACGAAGGATTCCGCTTCCAGGTTTTCCCGCGCCTGCCGGTGGCGATCCTCTGGTTCGCCGGGGATGACGAACTCAAGCCGGGCGTGTCGTTTCCTTACCCCGATAACATACTGTCCTTCTTCTCAGTTGAGGATGTTGTAGTTCTATCGGAAAGTTTGGCGAGGCGGTTGGGTTGATCCTGGGCGCCCTTGTATGGAGCCCCGCCTTTAGGCGGAATGCAGGGAATGCAGATAAAGCGGATAACCAGCATTCCGCCAAAGGCGGGACTCCATACCCGAAGAGGCTAACTCAGAACCCGTATCGCTGGCGCATTGCCGCGCACAGCGCCGCGGTGGTCTGGAAAACCCTCTCGGCGTCTTCAGGCGCCATCGTGCCCGTGCCGCAGGAAGGCGTAATCAACGCCTGTTCGGCGATCCGGCGCTTGTCGATCCCCTTCTGCGCCAGGTTGTCCATCATCTTCTCGAAGCGCGCGGACAAGCTGTCGACCGTGTGCTCGCGGATCGCAGCGTTGGTGGGGACGATTCCCCAGGCCAGCATGCCGCCGCGGTCGAGATGCGTTTTCACCGCCTCGGGATACATGGCGATCGTCTCGCCGAACTCGAAGGCGTCGAAGTTGACGATGTCGGCGCCGGCTTCGACGAGAATGCTCCATTCCGTGTTGCCGCAGCAGTGGACTCCCGCCAGCGCGTTTCCGGCGTGGACGGCGTCGATGGTTTCGCGCAGCATGGCGATGACATCTTCGCGCTTGACGGAGACATAGGTCGAACTGCCGTAGGCCGAAAGAACCGGCTCGTCGATGAAGCAGATCACCTGCCCGGCGAACGGCTGGAACTTCTCGATCTGCCAGCGGCACTTCATCGCCAGCGCTTTGATCGCCACGTCGCGGAATTCCGCGTTGTAGAAGATGGGAATCTTGTTCTCGTCGGGCACGGAGAGCGTGAAAGTGCAGGGCCCGGTCGTCTGCGTCTTGACGAATCGACGCTTGGCTCCTTCCGCCTGCAATCGCTTCTCCAGCGCGTAGATCCCTTGAGAGAAGGCCGGACTGATGGCCAGCGCCGAGCAATCGCCGTTGCCCGCCTCGGGGTCCAGGGCCAGAAGGTAGGCTTCATAGAAGGCGGCGAAAGGCGCGGTGTAATCGCCCGAGGTGTCGAAATACATCCGCTCCTTTTCCCGGTCGATAACGAGACAGGGGATTCCCTCGGAATACTGCGGCATCATCTGCTCGTTCAACCCCAGGCGCGGCAGCTGCGGCCAGATCGGGGCCTCGGGAAGGGTCGTCAGCGAGACCTCGACCGCGTGTTCGGGATCATCGAACGGCATGCTGCCGATGCCGGTGGCGAGGAATTCTGGTTGAAAGGGCAACGTCGTAATCCTTGATAAGCGGATGTCGCCAGCAGGGAAGCGGTTGGCGATTTGTCAACGTCGCACAGTCCCAAGGGAATGTCAAAACCGGTCGGCGTCCGAGCGGCGCGGGCTTTTGAGTGGCGTAGGCGTTCCAGCCTGCGCAGCGGCGAACCCGAAGTTGACCCATGCGCAAGCTGGAACGCCTACGCCCATCAACCGCCCTTCCGCGGGTTGAACTAAAACGGCATCTGTGCGAAGCTCAAAAAGATGCGGCGTGGAACAGCGCGCCCAACAAGGGGCTCGAAGTCATTGTCGGGAAGATCCGTTATGAGCGAAGAATCGTCTTGCACCCAGTTCGCCTCGGCCGAGCGTTCATCGCCGCAAGAGGTGCTGGAGCAATCGAAGATCGTGGCCGGCGATCCCGTGGTCAGGATGTTCCTGGATGCCGTTCCCAACGTCCTCCTGATCCTGAACCAGAACCGCCAGATCGTCCACGCCAACCAGGCCTTGGCGGACCTGCTGGGATTGGGCGACGTTTCCCAGGCGTTGGGGCTGCGGCCCGGCGAGGCGCTGGACTGCATCCACGCCTTCGAGACGCAAGCCGGTTGCGGAACGACCGAGTTCTGCAGCGCCTGCGGCGCGGTCCGGGCGATCCTGAGCTCCCAGCGCGGGCAGGCGGACGTGCAAGAGTGCCACCTGATGAAACGCGTCAATTCCGAGGCGCTGGATCTGCGCGTCTGGGCGACTCC
This sequence comes from Candidatus Sumerlaeota bacterium, assembly GCA_026398515.1. Classification (GTDB taxonomy): domain Bacteria; phylum Sumerlaeota; class Sumerlaeia; order JAPLSS01; family JAPLSS01; genus JAPLSS01. The sequence continues at coordinate 5,605 of JAPLSS010000577.1, forward strand.
CTTCGAGGCCGGAGACCGGCGTTTCACGCTCTTCTATGTCACGGATGTCAGCAACGAGAACCGGCGGCGGATGCTGGAGCGTATCTTCTTCCATGATGTGCTGAACACGGCGGGCACGCTGCGCGGCGCCACCCAGATGCTGACCATCGCCAAGCCCGACGATCACGCGCGCATGCGCGAGATGGTCATCCGGCTGTCCAACCGGCTCATCGAGGAGATCCAGTCGCAGCGTGAACTGGCGGCGGCGGAAAGCGGCGAGTTAATCCCCCAGCCGGCGCCATGCGATCCGACGACACTGATCGCGGAAATCACGGATTCGTACCGGAATCACGCCGTGGCCAAGGACCGGTCGATCGAGATGCAGGCCGAAGGCGACGACGCGAGGCTCGAAACCGACCGGACGCTTCTGGGCCGGGTGATCGGGAACCTGGTGAAGAACGCGTTGGAGGCCTCGTCGCCCGGCGAAACGGTGACGGTGGGCTGGCGCCGGCTGCCCGACGCGGTGGAGTTTCACGTCCACAATCCCACTGCGATGCCGCGCGACGTGCAGTTGCAGCTGTTCCAGCGGTCATTCAGCACGAAAGGCAAAGGACGCGGCCTGGGAACGTACAGCGTCAAGCTGTTGGCCGAACGGTACCTCGGCGGCCGGGTGGGGTTTGAATCGTCGGAGGAAGCCGGCACCACGTTCTGGGCGCGATTTCCGCTGAAGTTTTTCAAGAGCGTAGCGTGAGAGCGGGGCGGACGAAGGGGACGATCATCCGCCGCCGGTGAGCCGGGCCGAGGCGCCGAGGCCGTGGCAGTCGGTGCAATTGCCTTCCTTCCAAATGTCGCCCAGGTTGCGCGGATGCTGGAACGGCCCGCCGTGATACGTGAACGGGCCGAACGCCGCGTCGCCTTCGGCTTGGTCGAGCATCTGGTGGCACAGGTCGCAATCCTTGGAGATGGCTTTGCCGTCGTTGCTGGCGTGCCTGGCGTCGTGACAGCGATAGCAGCCCGGGAACTCGTAGTGCCCCTGGTGGTTCGGGTAGATCTTCCAGCTGACGCCCTGCTCGGGAAAGAAGTTCTGCTGATAGAGATTCTGGAGCGCGCCGATGTTGCGCTTCACCTGCTCCTCGCCGCGCGGCCCCTTCGTCAACGCCGAGTACTTCTCGCTCAGCGTGCGGTCGATGGAAGCCAGCGCGGTGGGCGTGTCCGGGTAATCCGCCGCGAGGGCGTCCATCGCGTTGCGCTTCAGGAAGGGGAGAGACGTGTCGAGGACGCGATTGGCGAGCGCCACGTCGATCAATTGGTTGGGCGACTGGTAGATGTGCGACGGCCGGTTGTGGCAGTCGATGCAATCCATGACGCGGATTTCCGCGGCCGGCGGGTCTCCCGGCGGACAATCCGCGCTTCGGAAGACGCGCGGCGGCGCCTCGCCGATGCGCGCTTCGACCCACGGGATGTCGCTGCGGGCGCGGTCGCGGGGCCAGTAGCGAACGGTCACGTTGCGCCCGATGTGCCAGTGGATGCCGCGCCCCTCGCCGCGATCGGGCGAGCCCCCGCCGACGCGCATGAGCAGGTTGTAGCGCACGGCCGTGTTCGTTTCGTCGGGGGAGAAGCGCCAGATGGCCTTCTCCATCGAATCCGAGAACTTCTCGGGCCAATGGCACTCCTCGCAGGTCTCGCGCGCCGGCCGCAGGTTCTCCACCGGCACGGGGATCGGCAGATGGTAAGTATGGGTGGCCACGGCCCAAACCTGGTGGAGTCCGGTGATCTTCATTTTCACGTACCATTCGGCGCCGGAGCCGATGTGGCACTCCGCGCAGGCCACCCGCGCGTGCGGCGAATGCTGGTAGGCCGTGTACTCCGGCTTCATGACCGTGTGGCAGACGCGGCCGCAGAACGCGGGCGAATCGGTGAATTGGTAGGCGCGATAGGTCCCCACCGCCGAAAAGCCGAAGAACAGGGCCAGCAGGGCCGCGCCGGCAATCACGCGCCGGCGCTCCCACGGACGGTTGATATCGACGATGGGCAGCGGCGGATACTCCCCCGGCGCGGAACGATGGCGCCGCCGCCATTCGAGGAACCCGCCGAAAAGGATGATGAACACGCCGCCGGCGAAGAACACCGGAAGGACCAGGTAGGTGATGACGCTGTTGTACGGGTCCTCCCGGTGGAACAGGATGTCGGCGCCGACCAGGATCGCCAGCAGCGCGCCGATGACGACGGTAACGATCCAGCCGAGGAAGCTGATGGTGTTGCGCGTCAGCGGCGGCGGCATGGCCGGGGGCGGAGGGGGAGCGTCGCTGGCCATGGGGGAAGGCTCCTTGATACGGACAGAGGGTTCTCGCTGTCTGATTTTGGATTTTGCCTTTGCGTTGCCGCGGCGCCGGGCATTCAAGTTCGCAGCGACGCCTTCAGGCGTTGCCCCAATGGCGAAAGCCATCGCGGCAAACCCGGGACCCCGCAAAAACGATAGCCACTCCGATTTCGCGCCGCTAGAGTGCCCGGACGCCCAAGATCCGGATTGCCTCAAACTCGGCCCCTCGAAGCGGGGCGCCCGCCATGAGACTGCTCAACTGCCGGGGACCCCACGGCGCCCGAGCCGGGCCGCTGCTCGGCGCGGCGCTGTGCCTGTCGTGCGTTATCGGCGTTTCGACCGCCTTTTTCGCGGAATCCGGCGGCAACGCGCCGGCGCCGGCGCAGACCCCCGCATTCGACCGCCGCTACAATAAAGCATGCGACGATTCGTCCTGTCACCCGGTAAAAAACGCCGGACGCATTCCCACGCATTCGCCCTACCTGGAGGGGCAGTGCCTGGTCTGCCACGTCGATCACCAATCGGCCGCTCCCAACCTCTTGAAGGAGGGCGGCGACGCGCTATGCCGGACGTGCCACAACGACGAAGAAACGACGGCGTGCGGGGCCCTGGCCCACCCGCCGCAAAGCCCTCCGTGTCTGGCGTGCCACGCGCCGCACCAGAGCCGCGACCCAGGGTTGACGCGCGGCGAGGGGCCGCTGCGGCAATGCGCCCAGTGTCACGAGCCGTTTCTTTTGGCTGCGGAACGCCTTCCGTACCGGCACCTCCATTTGGACCCGCGCGGCCAGTGCGCCGACTGCCATTACGCCCATCGGCGCGGCGCCGAGAAATACCTGCGGGAGAACGTGGCCGACACCTGTTTGACCTGCCACGACCTGCCGTTGCGCGTCGACAACCGCGAGATTGAGAACGTGGGGGCGGAGATCCGCGACTCGGCGGACGTCCACGGGGCGCTCAAAACGCCGCCGTCGTGCCCGGCCTGCCACACGCCCCACGGGTCCGCGCAGCCGGCCTTGCTCAAGGCGGGCTACCCGGCCGGGTCGTATGAGGAGTACCGCACCGAAGACTACGCGCTGTGCTGGCAGTGCCACTCCAAGGAATTGGCCGAGAGCGGGCAGGGGGCCGGGGCGACGCGGTTCTATGCTGGGACAACCAACCTCCATCGCCTGCACGTGGTGGAACTGCGTCACGGGCGCGCCTGTCACCTGTGCCACGAAGCCCACGCCTCGTCGACGCCGCACCTGTTGCGCGCGGAAGCGACCTTCGGCCAGTGGACCGCGCCGCTGATTTACGAGCCGTTGGCCGATGGGGGGCGGTGCCAGACGCCGTGCCATCGCGAGCGGGAATACCATCGGGGAGAGGCGGCGAGGCGACCGTGACCGGGAGGAAAGGGGTTGTTTTTCTTCTGTCATAAGGGCCGATCCGCTTGCTTTGGATAGAGTCATCGCGACACGGGGACGCGGGGCGAGCGAGAAAAGGGTTGCACCGAAGGAACGCTCTGTGCTAACGCAAAGGCGTTGAAGCGTTTGAAAACGCGGGGAGGCTGGCGGAAGCGCTTTCCTGTTCAAAGGTTGCCTGATTTGAGCGGGCTGCGGCGCGTAGGATTCCCGCCGAAGCGGCGGCTTACGCGACGGAAATTGGCGTCTGCCTTGGTCATGTTCTAGCTGCAAAGAGACGCCTCTCGCCCGAGGGCGTCGAATCGAAAATAGCGCCGCGGCGCCGGCGCCCAGTTGAGCGCCGCGGCCATTCCCTTGGTTGTTTGGAAATCCGAATCTATTTGACAACTCTGAGAAGGGGGAGTGTTTCGTTATGCCTACGAGCCGCTCCATATCGCTGTTCGTGCGCGTGGGCCTGTGCCTGGCGTTCGCGGCGGCGCGGATGCCAGCCCTGGCATCGGCGAAAATCGAGATCATGGGGGTCAGCCCGCGCGACGTCGCGGCGTCGCCCTCGGACATATTTGATGAAGTATCGGCGGGTTTGGAGAATGTCGGTGTGAGCGCCAAAGTCTATTTCCAGGCTGTCCCGACCGAGGGCGCCACGGTCACCGGCTACCATTGGCAGATTGTGGCGAGCCCCAGCGGCTCCAGCGCCGCGCTGAGCGCGACGGACCAGGAAATCGTGACTTTGCGCCCGGACAAGGTCGGCGTGTGGACGATCGCCCTGGGGATTCTGGAAACGGGCAACGTCGTGGAAAATGTCCAGCAATCGATCAACGTGGCGACCTATGCGGGGGCGGGCGTCTTCAACACGCATCAGCCGCCCGACCCGCACGCCCCCCACTGCGGCACGGGGTTCTGCCACGGGGGCGACAACGCCGACCCCGATCTGGCCGTCGCGCCGGAATGGATTCAGTCCCACCACGCGCAGAAACTCCAGAACCACCTCAAGGGGCAGCGCGGCAGCGACTACGACGTGTCGTGCCTGCAATGTCACACCGTCGGCTATAATCTGAATCCCGAGGTGGAAAACGGCGGGTTCGACGACGTGGCGCATGACATCGGCTACGATCTGAATCAGATTCCGCCGTTGGTGGCCGACGCCTTCACGTTCCAGGTCGACAACTTCCCGCAAATGCCGGCGGAACTCCAGAACCTGGCCTCGATCCAATGCGAGAACTGCCACGGCCCCGGCGCCACGCACCCGGCGAGCCTCCAGAACCCGGACCACGGGATCAGCGGGGTGAATCTGGGTTTCAAGCAATGCGCGCAATGCCACGATTCGCTCCGCCCGGAGGGGCAGCAGTTCTACCAATGGAACACCTCGTCGCACCCGGTGACCGCCGAGGCGGCCGAGGGCGACGTAGCCAAAACCGCCTCCTGCCTGAAGTGCCACACGGGCGAGGGCTTCGTCGACGTGCAGATCGAGGGCAAGGCGCCGACGGTCATTCCCGATCCGAACTCGGTGACCTGCTCGACGTGCCACGACCCGCACTTCTCGGAATTTGACCATCAATTGCGGGTCGCCGGGGACTACACGTTCGACAGCGGCCAGACCTTCACGGGCGCGGGCCTCGGCGGCCTGTGCATGCATTGCCACAATTCGCGGGTGTCCGATCCGGGGGTGACGGTCAACACCAGTTCTCGCGGGACGCACCACGGCCCGCAGGGCGACATGCTGAAGGGCATCAACGGCGCCAGTTTTAATCTGTCCTTCACGTCGAATTCGGCCCATGCCAACGTGGTGTCCGACAAATGCGTCCACTGCCACATGGCGCCGGCGCCCGTGCCCGGCGCCGAGCCGCCCACCGTCGGCGAACACACGTTCGCCATGGCGGTCGACACGCCACAGGGCGAGGTCAACAACGTGGTCAACGTTTGCGACGGCTGCCACGCCGGGCTGAGCGACTATGACCGTCCGGCCCGCGGCGACTACGACGGCGATGGCGTCGTCGAAGGCATTCAGACCGAGATCGAGGGGCTGTTCGACCTGCTGCAGCCGGGCCTGCTGGCATTGGGCGGGACCTCGGTCGACCCGGACACCGGAAAGATCTCCATCACCTCCGGCGGTTTCGCCGCGCTGACCGAGGCGCAGAAATCGGCCCTGTACAACTACAATTTCGTCATGGAAGACCACAGCGAGGGCGTCCACAACGCGGCCTACGCCGTGCAGTTGCTACAGCGCTCGTATTGGGGAGTGTACGGCCGGCCGATCAGCAAGGACCTGCCGGGAATTAAGTTGCGAGGGCCGGACGATCCATCCGCGCTGCCGGAGGGCGCGCCGACGCTCAACCAGGTCATCGACCAAGGAAACGCCAACGCCCGTCTGCTGTGGAGCATGCCGAGCGTGGCCGAGCCGGCGCAATTCCTCGGCTTCGCCTACGACATCTACCCCCAGAACTTTGTCAACTTCGGCGTCAACGGCCTGTTCCAGCCGTTCCTGTCCTATGCGACCAACGGCACGCTGCCTCTGGGCCGCTCGGGCGCCTATCACGTGTGGGTGGGGACGCAGTATCCGGATAGTTCCTTCTTCCCGACCAACACGCCGTTCACGGGGATCATTTACAGCGGCATGCCGCATGAGCCGCTCAACGTGACGGCGCAAGCGCTGCCCGGGGTGAAGGCGCAGCTGCACTGGGCGCCGGACATCTATGGGACGTTCGCCTACTGGGTCATCGCGTACCAGATCAGCTCCAAGTCCTTTGTGAACACGACCGGGCCGCTGGGATCGGCGTTGTGGCAGGGCGTCGCCTATGGGAGCAGCGATTTCACGAATGGGACCATGACGCTCAAGGTCCCGCAGCCGGGCCAGTACGTCTTGTTCATCGGGGCGTTGGCGTGGGACTTCCAGACGTTTAGCGAGTTTGCGTCCGCGAACGTGACGGTTCCTTAGGGGAAAGTCGCGACATGAACGGAGTGGACGCGGTGGACGGATTGACGGGAGGCGAGTCCTAGAGACGGGGCCATGACCTTTCATTTCGAGCGAAGGGCGAGGGAATTCCATGAAACTGAGAATCCATCGAGGCGAGATGCGTGGCGGCGATTTCTGGCGAGGGCGGGCGCGCGCCCTGATTCCGGCGATCGCGATCCTGGCGGCCCTGGGCGGGCTGACTCGGTCGCTCAACGCGACGATCCGCGGCTCGGCCCACGATTTTTCGGGCCTGCACCCGCAAGAGCAGATCTGCATTTTCTGCCACACACCCCACGACGCCGACTTGACGGTAACCGACGCGCCGTTGTGGAACCACCAGGTGACGAGCAAGGTGTTCGTCGTGTATAACAGCCCGACCATGGACGCCTCGGTCGGGCAGCCGCAAGGCGCTTCGCGGTTGTGCCTGAGCTGCCACGACGGCACAGTGGCCGTGGATTCCTATGGCGGGAAGAGCGGCTCGATCTTCCTGGGAGGCAAGGTGGCCGTCGGCGCCGACGAGTTGAACAACGACCATCCGATCTCCTTCACCTATGACGACGCGCTGGCGGCGCTGGACGGCGGCCTGTTTCCCCCGTCCAGCACCCCCTCGGGGCTGGGCAACACCATCCGGCATGACTTGCTGATCGCCGACCAATTGGAGTGCAGCTCCTGCCATGACGTGCACAACGGCCCGGCCGCCGCGGCGGTGAACGACAATCTGTTGGTGATCACCCAGGTGCAAAGCCAGTTGTGCCTGACCTGCCACAACAAGTGACGCGCCGGGCGGATTTGGCGGAGCTTGAGGGAAGGGGAAGGCGACGCGCGCGTCGCCTTTTCTCTATGCGGGGCGGCAGGCAAAGAACCATGAGACCGATAAAAGTTATGAGACCGATAGGACTTATGAGACCTAGAGGACCTCTGGCGCCTGAAGGCGCCCCCATGCCGGCGCGGGTGTTGGTTTTGGCCCTTCTTCTGGCGCTGGCCGCCGGGTGCGTCCGGGCGCCGGCGCCGGCGACGCGCGGGCCGCTATTCTTCCCGCCGCCGCCGGAGAAGGCGCGCCTGCAATACCTGGGCGCGCTGTCTTCGCCGGAGGATCTGCCGAAAGCGCGCAGCCCCTTCGCCGATTTCGTCCTCGGACCCCAGCAGGACTACGACAAGATCGCCAAGCCGATCGCCGCCATCCTCGTCGGCCAGAGCCTGTATATCTGCGACACAATTCTCAACACGGTCCTCGTCTACAACCTGGCCGACGGGTCGGCGCACTCGCTGGCGGGCGATCGGGGGAACGGGAAGATTTCGCAGCCGAACAACATCGCCGCCGACGACCAGGGGCGCCTGTACGTCGCGGACAAGGTGCGCGGCGCGGTCCTGGTTTACGGCCCTGACGAACAATTCATCACCGCCTGGGGCCGGCCTCAAGAGACCCATCCGACAGCGGTGGCGGCGGGCAAGGACGTTCTCTACGTCTGCGACACGGACCAAGGGAGAATCGAGGTCTGGGACCGCGCAACCGGCCAGTTCCTGCGCCAGATCGGCTCGCGGGGCTCGGCGCCGGGCCAGTTCGTCATGCCGACGCAGTTGGCCCTCGACGGCCAAGGCGATCTCTACGTGACCGACACCGGCAACTGCCGCGTGCAGAAACTCGCCCCGGACGGCCAGGTCCTGCTGACTTTCGGCGGGTTCGGCACGGCGTTCGGCAAGTTCGCCTGGCCGAAAGGGATGGACGTCGACGCGCATGGCCGCATCTTTGTCGCCGATTCGCGCTTCGCCAACGTCCAAGTCTTCAGCCCGCGAGGCAAACTGTTGGTCTTCTTCGGCGGGCCGGGGCCGGACAACGGGAACCTGGATCTGCCGGCCGGACTGCATGTCTGCCCGTGGCCGTCGATCCCGTGGCTGACCGAGAGAGTGACGCCCGGCTTTGACCCGGAGGAACTGGTGATCGTGGTCAGCCAGAAGGGCGAAGGCTTCATCAACTTCTATGCCGTGGCGCGCGACGCGGCGGAGGCGCCATGAATCGTCGAGTTGGCGGCGTGGTTGCCCGGCGGATCGGCCTGCTGGCCGCGGGCCTCGGCGCGCTGTGCGCCATCGTCGCCTGTTCGTTGGAGACGCGCTATCGCGTGTTGACGTTTTTCATCGACGGCGTGCCGCCGCTGGAGGAATACAAGGCGCGGAAGACGAGATCGAAGGAAGCGCCGACCACGCCGACCCTGGCCGTGGCGGCCGCGAAGCCCCCCGTTGAGTTCCTTCCCGGCGGGGGGCGCGGCTCCCGGCATCCGCTGATGACCGAGGCCGAATGCAACCTGTGCCACAATCCTACCCAAGCCCTCGAGGTCCGGGCGGACTGGGCGACGGTGTGCCTGCAATGCCACGGCCAGACGGCCAAAGCCCAGGGGTGGAACCACGGCCCCATCAACCTGGGGCGATGCCAGCCGTGCCATTTGTTCCACGAAGCGCCGAATCCGCGCCTGCTGGCTGAGCCGATCCCCGATCTGTGCCTGTATTGCCACGGGGTGAAGGAAGGGCAGAAGACTTACCACAACCCCGGCGGCATGTTGGAGAACGTGGAACACTGCGTCAAATGCCATGATGCCCATCATGTGGAACAGCAGCGAGTGGCGAGTGTCGAGCAATGAGTGACGAGCAATGAGTGATGAGTGGATCAATTGCCGATTGGCGATTGCCGATTGCCGATGGAACGACCGGGATCGCCAATCGCCGATTGGCTGTCGGCTATCGGCTATCGGCTATTCTCTGTTGGCCGCGGCGGCGATCCTCATTCTAACCCTGATGGCGCCCAGGGCGTGGGGCCAGGAAACGGCGCTGACGGATGACGAATGCCTGAAGTGCCACGGCAAGGAGTCGATAGCCGGCATGCGCCCGCAAGCGCTGGCGGCGATGGTGCGCATCCCGGCGGGACAGAAGCCGATCGAGCGGACATCCGAAGAGATTGCGCGGCTTTACCTGTCGAAGGAAAAGATGGCCGCGTCGGCGCACGGCCAGGTCGCGTGCGTTTCCTGCCACACCGGCATCGAGAAGTTGCCCCACGATGAGACCCTGACGCCGATCGCCTGCCAGGATTGCCACGCCGAGGCGGCCAAGGCGGTGGCCGCCGGCCCGCACGGTTCGTCCCCCTCCAGCGGGCGGCGCCTCCCGGCGTGCTCCGACTGCCACGGCCCGACGCACGAAATCCGCCCGATCGAGCAGCCGCGCACGTTCCACGAGGCCGAGTCCATCGTCGCGGCCTGCGCGCAATGCCACGACGAACCGGACGCCCAGGGGCTGAACCCCGTGCAGACCTACCGTGAGAACGTGCATGGCGACGCGCTCTTCGACAAGGGACTGCCGTTTTCGGCCACCTGCGTCGACTGCCACGGCTACCACGAAGTCCTGCCGCCGACCGATCCGGCCAGCCCGATCAACCCGCGGAAGGCGCCGGCGACGTGCGGCCGCTGCCACCAGGGGATTGAAGAGGTCTATTTCGCCAGCGTGCACGGGAAGAACCTGCTGGAGGGACAGGCCCAAGCGGCCTCGTGCCCGAGTTGCCACGGCAGCCACGGAATCGGCAAGGTCGACCAGCCGTTCCTGCTGTCGGTCGTCCGGGAGTGTTCGACGTGCCACCTGGAGCTCGGCAAGTCGTATCTGGCGAGTTACCACGGCAAGGCTACGACCCTGGGGTATGGGTCGGCGGCGGTGTGCGCGAGCTGCCACGGCGCGCACGACATCCTGCCGCCGTCGGACCCGGCCTCGCGCGTGGCGCCGGGCAATCTCCAAACCACCTGCGGCCAATGCCACCAGAAGGTCAACCGGAACTTCGTCAAGTACATCGCGCACGCCGAGATGACAAACCGGAAGAAAAACCCGCAGGTGTTCTACACGTGGCTGGCCATGACGATCCTGCTGGTGAGCGTGCTGGCGGTGTTCATTCCGCACACCATCCTGTGGTTCCAGCGTTCGCTGCCGTCGCGCCTGCGCAACCTGCGCGGCCACGTCGGCGCGCCCGAGCGCGAGCGGATGGTTCTGCGGTTTCCGCTGATCCACCGCGTCACGCATTTCCTGGTCGTTGTCAGCTTCATGGGGTTGGTGGCCACGGGCTTTCCGCTGAAATACAGTTACGCCGGCTGGGCGCGTGAAATGGCCGGGCTGCTGGGGGGCATTCCGACCATGCGGTTCATTCATCGGGCGCTGGCGCTGGTCACGTTCATCTACGCCGGACTGCACGTCGGCTTTCTGATCGTCTTCTTCCACAAGCATTGCCCGCGTCCGCGCCGGCGCTTCCTGTTCGGCCCCAACTCGATGATCTTCTCGTGGAAGGATTTCAAGGACATCGCGGCCATGCTTCGCTGGTTCTTGTGGCTCGGGCCGCGGCCGCGCTTTGACCGCTGGACGTATTACGAGAAGTTCGACTACTGGGGCGAGATCTGGGGCGTGCTCCTGATCGGCGGGACGGGAATCATCCTGTGGGCGCCGACGTTCTTCACGCGCTGGCTTCCCGGCTGGGTGCTGAACTGCGCCATGGTCATTCACAGCATCGAGGCGCTGATCGCCGCCTCGATCATCTTCCTCGCGCATTTCTTCAACACTCATCTGCGCCCGGAGAAACTGCCGCTGGACATGGTCATGTTCACCGGCCAGATGCCGGAGTCGGAAATGCAACACGAGCGCCCGCTGGAGTACGAGCGCCTGGTGGCGACCGGCGCGCTGGACCAGGCGATCGTCGATCCCGTGCCGTTGCGCTGGCGCGTGGTCGGCGCGATCGGCGGGCTGGCCGCGCTTCTGTGCGGCATCACGCTGATCGTGTTGGCGATCAAGACGGAGTTGGGGCAGTTCATCCGATGAGCGCGCCTGGAAGCAGTCAACGTGGCGCGGGCTTTCCAGCCTGTGATCCTCGGATTGACGCGAGGAAAAGCGCGCCGGGAGGAACGCCAGAAGCGTTTGGAGGTTTAGCCCGCTTCAGCGCGGTTTCTCGGACGGGCTTCAGCCATTTCGACGATCCCGGCAGGGATAGGACTCAAGAAGATTCCAAACTGAGGCGATCCGCGATGCGTGTCTCTCATGATTTCCGAATACTCCTCTGCGGCGCGTTAGCCTGGCTCGCCGCGGGGCTGGCGGCCGCCGCGCTGAAAACGGGGGCGGTCCATCCGCCCCCGGCCTCCAAAGCGGCCAAGGCGAAGCCAACCCAGGAGACCAAGGACATCGTCCTCGGCCCCAGCTGCATCACTTCGGAGTGCCACGCCGACATGGGCAAGGCGAAGTTCCTGCACGGGCCGATGAACCTCAAACAGTGCGACCCGTGCCACAAGCCCATCCAGAACCGCCACGAGTTCCAGCCGATGCCCGAGGGGCCGGCGCTGTGCCTGACGTGCCACGAAATCGCGCCGAAGAAGAAGGTCGTCCACGAACCGTTCCAGAAGGACTGCCAGGCGTGCCACGACCCGCATGAGTCGGACGACCGCTATTTCGTCAAGGGCGGAACGGGCGTCGAGGGGTGCGACCGGTGCCACGACGACGTGCGCAAGGGCTTGCCGCTCCTTCATGGGCCGGTGGCGGTGGGCGAATGCGTGGCCTGCCATAGCCCGCACCAATCGGACAACGCGAGTCTGCTCGTCGATCCGCCGGGGAAAATGTGCTTTGCCTGCCACGTGGACATGGAACAGAGACTGAAGAGCGCGGTCTCCGTCCACAAGCCGGCCCAGGACAATTGCACGGGGTGCCATTCGCCGCACGGCGGATCGCACGAGTTCTTCGTGGCGCGCAGCGGACGCGATCTGTGCGCGCAGTGCCACGAGGATTTCCTCAAACAAATAGATCAGTTCAAGTATACCCACCAGCCGATGACCGAGGGCAAAACGTGCGAGACTTGCCACGACGCCCACGCCTCCAACCAGCAGGCGCTGGTCAAGGGAAGGGTCGAGGACCTCTGCCTCGGCTGTCACGACAAGCCGATCGCGATGGAGGGCAAAACGGTTCCCAGCATTGCCGAGCAAATCCAGAACGCCAAGTTCCTGCATGGGCCGTTGCGCCAGGGGAACTGCATTGCGTGCCATCTCGCCCACGGCTCCGACTTCGCAAAGTTGCTGAACAAAGCGTTCCCGGCCTCCTTCTACGCGCCGTTCCAACCCGCGGCGTACGACCTGTGCTTCGAATGCCACGACAAGCAGATCGTCCTCCACAAAGAGAGCGCGGAAGACGGCTTCCGCAACGGCGACCAAGACCTGCACTACTTGCACGTGAACCAGCAGAAGGGCCGGACGTGCCGCGCCTGCCACCACGAGCACGCCAGCAACCAGCCGTTCGACATTCGGTCAAGCGTGCCGTTCGGGCGCTGGACGATGCCGGTGGAGTACGCCAAGACCGACACGGGCGGGGGCTGCCTGACGGGCTGCCACGTCGAGTACCGATACGACCGCGCCAACCCGGTTCAGAATCCGAAGGAAGCGAAGACGAAATGAACCCGTCATCCGAAAACGCAAGCGTCTCCATCTTCATCCGTTCCGGGTGGGCCGGGCGGTTGTCCAAGGCGGCGGGAGTAACTGCCGCCATGGCCGTCTTGTTCTGCCCCGCCGTGCCGGTCTGCGCCGTGCTGCGGATCAACCAGACCGCCCCGGCGTTCGCGCTGTCCGACGCCGCGGGGCGTACCGTCCGGTTCGACGAGGGGAACACCACCCCGACCCTCCTTTTCTTCGCCAAGCCGGGCGACACACACACTTCGGAGACCCTGTCCGCTCTTCGCCACATGTGGGGGGAGGAGCCGGAACTGGCGCGCGGCCTGACGCGCTACCTGCTGGTCTCGCACGTCGGCGCCGACGGCCAGGTTCGCGCCATCGAGACGATGGCAGGCAAGGACTGGAGGGTCCTGCTCGATCCGAATGACCGCGCCTATCGGGACTACCTGATCATCGCCACGCCGACGCTCGTGCTGGTCGGCAAGAGCCGGCGGATCGAGGCGGCGTATGCCGGCTACGACTTGGGTTTGGAAGACCGCCTGCGCCGCGAGTTGGCCCGTGTGTTGGGCGTGGGACTGCCGCCGGCGGCGAGAGGCGAGGCGCCGAAAGCCGACATGTCGTTTCAACTGGGGCGTCGTTTGTTCGAGAGGGGCCTGTGGGACCACGCCTTGCCGTACTACCTGAAGGCGAAGGAGGAAGGCCCGCTGACGCCTCAGGAGCGGTGCGAGTTGGCGGAGATCTACATTGAGATCAACCAACCAAGCGAGGCGATCGCGATTCTCGCGCCGCTGGAGGCGGACAAGCAAGTAGGCGAACGCGCCACGCTGCTTCTCGAACGGGCCCGGAAAACTCGGGTCCCCGCGACGGCGACGCCCACGCCGCCGAAGGTGGCGCGCTAGGCGGCGGTTCGTGGCGCCGCCTTTAGGTCGCAGAGGATCGGTCGGATAGGACTCATGGGACTCACGGGGCTGATGCGTGCCATAGGTCCTATAGGCCCCGGCAAAGCCAAACCAGGCCACAGGCCTTCTGCCATCGATGCGATGCGGAATCTTGACGCCCACGTTTTTTCGGTTCGTCTCCGCGCAGGGCGATGCGTCGCTCTTCTCTATTGGCTGTTGCCGCCGAGTCTGGGCCTCGCCCTGACGCCGGCGCAGGAAGAGGCGGCCCCGATCGCGCCGTTCAAACTGACCGACTGGGGCGGCGAGGTCGGGTTCTGGGTCGATTACGCCAGCGAAACGCAAAAGCACGCCGACGCGCAGACGATTCAATACAGCAATCTCTCCTTCGAGGAATACCTGGACTACGAGTTGGCCGGCTACCTCTACCATCCGCGGCTGGTCGATTTCCGCGCGCGGTTCAAGACGGGCCTCTTGCAGCAGACGATCGATCAGCAGGGGCAGACGTTCGACAACCGCGCCGTCGGCGGCTCCAACACGGCGGTCTACGGCTACGACGTCAACGTCCAACTGCTGAAGCGCCATCCCGTCTCCGGCTTTCTGTTGGCCAACCGCGACCGCGACGCGGTGCGCGAGCTGTTCACCGATCGCGTCATGCTGGAGACGGAGAACTACGGCGGCGGGGTCAACCTGAAAGCCGGCCCGTTTTCCATGGACGTGTCCTATCGCGAGTCGCGCGTCAATGAGATCGGCTTTGAAAGCCGCTCCGACTCGATCTCCCGGATGTTCGAATACCGCGTCCGCAACACGCTGATGGACCGCGTGCGTTCGGAGTTGCGCTACCGGCGCCAGGACTACGAGCAGAACTTCGAGGCGCACGGCCCTCTGGTCAGCGTCGACCGGCAGACCAATCTGCAATCCAACGACGTGACGTTCGACAACACGATCGACCTGACGCGCGACCGCACGAGCTACCTGAGCAGCAACGTGCGCCAGTACGACCAGACGGGCACGCAAGAGTTCTCGACTCAATCCTGGCAAGAGCGTCTGAACCTGCGCCATTCGAAGAGCCTCGACACGTACTACATGTTCAGCCTGCTGCGCAGCCAGTTGGAGGACTCGGACATCCTGACCAAGCGCGCCGAAATCGGACTGAACCATCGGCTGTATGAGAGTCTGTTGACCCACGTCGACGCCCACTGGCGCCAGAGCGACTTCGCAGAGGTCTCCGACACCCAACGCGGCGTGACCGGCAACGTCAACTACCGCAAGACGACGCCGTGGGGCCTGCTGACGGCGGGCTACGGGCGGACCGTCGACCAGATCGAGCGGGGCGGCGAGTCGTCGGACCGCATCGTCATCGACGAGGCGCTGACGATGGTCGACGGCGTGACGCAGTTCCTCGCCAACCCGGACGTCGACGCGGGTTCGATCGTCGTCACCGACCAGGCCGGGCACAACACGTTCGTCAAGGGGTTCGACTACGACGTCGAGACGCGCGGGAATCGCACCGGCCTGCGGCTGCTGCTGGGCGGCCTGCTGAAAGACGGCGATATTGTGCTCGTCGACTACCACTACCACGTGACGGGCGGCATCGACTATACGTCCGTCGATCAGACGTTCAACGCGCGCTACGATTTCGAACGCTACGTGCGCGGGCTGTCGCTGTATTACCTGTGGCACGACCTCGACGCCTCGGGCTTCGACGCGGGCCGCGACGACCTGAGCATCCTCATTTATACCGACAATCTCTATGGGGCTTCGTGGGATTGGGACTGGCTGACGTGGACCGAGGAGTACGAAACCTACCGCTCGAATTTCTCCAATTACAACCAGCTGCGGAGCGAACTGGAGGGGCGCTACCGCCTGCCTTGGTCGACGCAGTGGTCCTGGAGCCTGGGCAAACTCAACGTGGACTACCTCGACGAGGATTTGGGGGACGAGGCGCGCTACAGCGACATCCTCTACGCCGGCTCCACGCTGCACGGGCGCTTTCTGTCGAACGGATTCTGGGAACTGGAAACGCGCGCCCGCAAGGAGAAGGGCCTGATCGACGAAACGCTCTACGGCCTGCTCGGGCGGTTCGGCGTGAATTTTCGCAAAATGCGCGTGGAAGCCGGCGCGCGCGTCGAACAGCGCGACCGCTTCGATTCGCAGCGGGATCGGATGAACCTGTTCCTCCAGGTGGCGCGGAAACTGCAGTGACGCTTGGACCGCCGGGCTGCGGATACCGTCTTTCGCGGCGCATCCCGCCCGTCTCCTACCTCGCCGAAATCGTTTCGGCCTCCCCGGAGGCCGGCTCGTAACGCGCCTCCAGGATCGGCGCCCGGCCTGCCCCGTCCGCCGCCAACGAGATGCGCGCCGAAACTCTGTCCGCGCCGATGGCGCACTGGATTTCCACCATGGCGTCCGATGGTTGAGCGATCCGACAATCCGGCGCTTGGCCTTTCTCGTTCACCACCAGGACCGCCGCGATTCGCCGCGCCGCCGACTTCTCGCGCGTCGAGGCGGCGAAGTGCCATTGCTTCGGCGGCTCCTTGGCGGTCGTCTTCGGGTAGCCTTCCTTGGGGTTCATGGGCCACTCGTCGGTCTGCGAGAACGAGAACCCGCCAGGCGTCAAGAGGCGCGCGGCCATCGATTCCTCCCCGTTGCGCGAGACGAGCGACTGGCCGGCTTCGTCCAACTCGAACTCCTGCCGCGCGTGCAGAAGCCATTGGTAGTCCGCCGGCTGAGGCGCTTCGAGGTCATCGATGATCAGGACGACCGATGGGCGAATCATCAACACGCGCCGCCGCGCGCGCGTCAGGCGGTCGCCATAGCATTTCGCCGCGTCGCCGCACGCATAGCCCAAATGCTTCGTCGTCTGGAAGTCCGCGAGCGTCCCGCCGTGCAGGGCGTCGGTGTTCTTGAACTGCCCTTGGCCGTTTACCAGCACGCCGTTGTGGGCCATCGTCTGTTGCGTGTACTTCAGGTGAAACGGAGAGCCGTGGATCGGGTAGCGGCTGCCGCCGGCGATGGCCAGCGACACTCCGCCCTTCATCAGCGCGAAGGTGTTTTGATCGCAATGGCTGTGGCTCACCGCCCCGTAGGGCGAGCACTTGAACAAGACGAACAGGTCGTCCTCGGGGCGCTTGATGTCGCTGTGCAGCGCCGCCCAGCCCACGCCGAAAAACGCCGCGTCGTTCGGCAGGTCGGCCGGCTCCTTGGGTTCGACGGCGTCGGGCAGGGCGATGCCCGGCAGGGCGCCCACCGCCGCTTGGCCGCCGCCTGAGCCTTTCAGCAATGTGACCCACCAGCGCACGACAGGGTCCTGGTATTCGTTGGCGTGGAATTGGAGGAGGGCGCGGATCGCGGAGGCTCTGCCCGCGATGGCCCCATCCTCCATGTCGCCGAAGGGGCAGGCGTCGCCGAGGGGCGAAATGCAATACATGAAGAACGAGCGGATCCTCTGATAGAAAGGCCTCTGCCACATGTCGAGGCCCGTGGCCTGCTTGAGCGACTCGACGGGCAGCAGGTAGATCGTGTTGTAGGCCAGACCGTAGGAGATGCCTTCCGCCCAGCCGCCGTCCGAGCCGCCCCAGTGCGGAAAGACGGTCAGGTAGATGCGCATCGCGTAGTCCATCCAGACTTGCGCGTGCGGCTCGTCGGCCAGGGCGATGGCGTGCTCGATGAGGTAGCCGGGCAGGCGTCCGCTATGGCTTTCCTCGGGGCGGGCGAGATAGTCGCGCTTCTGCAGGCGGCGCATCACCTGGTCGGCCCGCGCGATGAGCATCGTCTTCACCTTCTCGCGCTCCGCCTCGGTCATCAGGTCATACAGCCAGTCGTAAGCCAGCGCCCCCGAACGCGCCAGGCCCAGCCCCACTTCGTCGCCATACGGCGACAAGACCGAGGAAATGCCTTCTGGGTCCCACTCCGCCGCGCCGAGCAGGATCGCCTTGGCGACCTCGCCGTATTTCTTCTCGCCGGTCAAGAGATACATCAGCGCCAGATTGACCATGCCTTCCTGATGGTATTTGCGCAGTTCGCCGAACGATTTCTGGTACGCCAGGCGCCGCTCGGCGGGGTCTTCGATCTTGTCGTATTGCGGTTCGGGAGGCGGAGTCAGTTTGAGCGCCGCATTGGCCGACCGCGTCAAACTCTCAAACGCCTCCTTGCGTGTCGTGCCGAGCGTGGCGCGCGCCTCGTCCAGCTTCGCCTTGGGGAACAGGAGCCGCGGATACTCCCGGGGAACGCGCGCCAGAAGTTGGTCCGCGGGAATCCACGGCTGCTCGATAGGGTTCGGACCAATGGAGAAATGCTGCGCGGCGCGGGTGTCGACGACCGCGCCGTTTTCATCCAGCGCTTCGACGATCCACGAATACTGGCCCGGCGCCAGCGGGCGATCTGGCACGTGAACGGGGTCGGGAATGGCCGGCGATTCGTAGGCGACCATTCCCTTCTCATCCATAATCTTCAGCCGGTAGGAAACCTTGCCCCTCTCTCCCGCCGGCCACCAGCAAAAGCCCGGCGGCGTGATCGGCAACGTCTCATTCTCGAACGGCCGCGGGTAGCACGCGCCCTCGGGGCGTTTCGCGGGGAACGCCATACGGTTTCCTCCCTTGTTGTTTCCAGCTGGAGCGGACGCCGCTCCGAATGCAAAGGAATGGCAAGACAGCAGGATTATCGCCAGTCGATTCATGGAAACCCATCCAACGTGAAGTAGGCCAGTCTTGCCCTTCGACAGGCTCAGGAACTGCGTCCGAGGCTGGCTGTGGTTGTAGAAACGGGTGTCGAGTCCACCCGGCAGGAAGGGCCTGCCGGGGTCTTCGCAGCAGCCGCCTATGGCGCGGAACGGGAAGCGGCGCCTGGCCCGCCCGGGACAGGCAAGTCCGCTAACCGAATGACAAACGCGTCGGCCGTCCCGCCGCCGTACTTCCGCTGTAAGGCTCCAGCCGTGGTGGGGAAGTCCGGGCTGTTGGTGTCGCCGCTGATCACCACGCTTCCGTCGCCCTCCAGGAAAATGCTGCGCCCCCGGTCGCCGTATCCGCCGCTTCCGCCGCCCCCGTAGAACGTGGAATAGAGCAAGCCGCTCAGATCGGGCGTCAACACAGTCAGGACGGCGTCCTGGCCGTTTCCCCCGCCGTGGGTCTTCTGCACGGCATCGGGCGTGGTTGGGTAGTCTTTGGAGCCGGTGTTGCCGCTGACGTAGACGTTGCCGTCGGAATCCAGGGTCAGCGCCGAGAGTTCCTCGGGGCCGGCGCCGCCGAGGAACGTGCTGGCGACGAGGGCCTTGCCGTCCGCCGAAAGAATCGAGAGGGCGCCGTCGAGCGCGACGCCGCCGGAATAGGAACGGCTGTAGGCGCCGGGCGTGGTGGGAAAGCTCGCCGACTTGGTCATAAGGACAACGACCGCCTGTCCCTTCGAATCGACGGTCAGGGACTGATTGCCGTTGACGTCGTCGTCGTCCGACCCGCCAAGATAGGTGCAATACACCAGGCGCGACAGGTCGGACGAGAACCGGGCCACGATGCCGTCGCCGATGTATCCGCCGCTGCCGCTGTCTCCGCCATACGCGGGCTGAAACGCGCCGGGCGTCGTGGGAAGGTTCGTCGAACTGGTCATGCCGGCGGCGTAGACCGTCCCATCCGAATGAACAGCCACGCCGCTGTAGAGCGAATCGCGTCCATTGCCGCCCAGGAAGGTCGAGTGAAGCAGTTGACGACCGTCGGCGGACAGGTGAAACAGCACGCCATCCCACAGCGGCGCGCCGTCCTTGGGGTTCTTGTCGGCGGCGTGGGTCGTCTGGAACGCGGCGGGAGTCGCGGGGAAGTTGGCGGATGCCGAATGGCCGCTCACGTACAAACTCCCGTCGGGCTGAATCCACATGCCGCCGCGGCTCCAGTCCTGATCGCTCCCGCCGACGTATGTGGCATAGACCAGAGCGCTCCCATCGGGCGTCAACTTGGCGATGAAAACGTCGGCCTCCTCGTGGCCTTTCGCCGAGTTTCGGTCGGCCAAGGAAGTCTGAAACGCGCCTTGGGTGGCGGGAAAATCGGGCGACCCGGTGATGCCCACGGCGAACACATATCCCTGCGAATCCACGCGCACGCCGTATCCCCGGTCCTCGCGACTGCCGCCCAAATACGTGCCCCAGAGCACCCGGCTGCCATCCGGGCTGAGTTTGGCGACAAACGCATCGGCCTCCGACCAACCGGCCTCCGTCTGGTATTTCTCGGGGTGATACGCGCCGGCGGTCGTCAGGCCCAGGGCTTTCAGGTTGGACGACCGCGTGTTCCCGATGATGTAGATATACCCTTCCTTATCCACCGTGCAGCCTTGAGCGCGATCGTAGTTGTCGCCCCCGTACAGGGTGGCGAACTGAAGAGACGGGGACGCGCCATACGCGCAGGCGGTCAAGAAGCCCGCCAGCAGAAACGCCCACGCCTGAGGAAGCCAGGCGCGTTTCTTCGTCAACCAGCGTTCCGACGGAATCATCACTCCGGCGCTTTCGTTCATTGGGGTCCTTTCCCATGACCTGTGAGATGCGGTTCTCGGGAGCGCCGAGAGCCGCGTCGGCATTGTCGCGAATGGAGACAGCGTCTCATGGCGCATCGCGCCACCCGGGGACCGAAGGATACAAGGGCGCGCTCCGAACCGGTTTTCGGATAGGCGCTCAGTACCTTCTCCACTCGCTCACGCCCGAAGGCGGGGAACTCAGGAAGATTTTTCCCGTCTGGGCCGCCATGTCCACCGACGTGGCCCAGGCGCTGGCTTCCGGATCGTAATACGACCCGCCCAGGGGCACGCCATTGTCCGCGCTGGTCGATGGATTGACCACGGCCACGCCGTTCGTGAACCGCCGCCGGTAGGAGGCGTGGCCGGAGGGCTTGTACTGATCAACCTGGTCATACGTGCGCGTCTCCGCCGGGTCGCCGATCGGCCACGTGTAGCGCGGGTGCAGAGCCGCGTAGCGCGTCGATTCCGACCAATAGAACGGCCACAAGCCCAGGCGCGTCGGGCAATTCGTCCCGGTTTTCTCCACGCCGATCAGGTAGCTGGCGTAGGCCCAATCCTCGAACTTGTCGCGCACGTCGGTCGGAAAGTGCTCGAACATCTGCGTCTTCCAGCCGGCGTTCATGATCGATGGGCAGGCGGCCAGCCCCGCCTGCGCGGCTTTCATGAGCATCTGCACATTGCCCTTCCATTCGCTGAGCGAAGGGTAGTTGGGCGGCGACATCGTGCCGTTTTGACGCCACTCCTGGAACGCGGCCTCGTCCATGCTGCCGGCGAAACTCTCGATGCAATAGCCGTCGACCGGGCGCGGCTTGACGGCGGTGGACATGAGCAGGTACTTCTTCCCGCCGGACCCCGGCTCGTACTGGTTGTCGGTCATGTTGTTGCAGTAAATGATCGGCCAGCGTGCTTTCTGCGTCTGGAACTGGTTCTGAACGTAGTTGATCCCGGCCTCGGTGTACTCGCGGAAATCGTCGGCGACATACGCCTGATTCTTGGAGAAATCCCACCAGGCCGAAACCGAGCCGCCGTTGATGTCGCACATGTTGAACGGGGTGGCGCTGATCAGGTCGAACCACGTGCCGTCGTAGCCGGCGGCGTCATTGGCCAGCGCGTCCTGCAGCGACCAATCCCATCGCGTCAGGCCCTTGGGGTCGAAGTAATAGGCGATGGCGGTTGCCGATCCGCCGGGGTATTCATTTGGCGAATTGTAGCAGGGGACAAAGACCAGCGCGTTCAGCGCGTGCGCCGAGGCGGTCGTCGCCGCAAAGGCGCGGGTCACGGTGATCTGCTTCGTCCCGCTATCCCAGGCATTGACGCGCATGTACTCGGTGTCCACGCGAATCCAGACCACGTAGTTCTGGGTGCTAGGCGGGTTGTTCTTGTCGGAGCTGTAGTCGCCGGCGATGGAGCTGGCCTTGAGCGCGATGGCGCCGCCGCTCTGGGCCAGGGTGAACTGCGTGTCCGCGGCGGAGATCGCCTGCGCCAGTTTGGCCGCCTTGTAATACAGAATGTCGCCGCGCGCGCTGTGCTCGACCGTCCCCACGTCCGCCGCGTTTTGCGTCTTGGCGTCGTTGACGTACTTCAACTGCACGTAAGCGGGGTTGACCGCGTGCAGCGCGCTGATTTCCGCCGTGGACATTGTGCCGTGACAGAAGAGGAAATTCGGCGCCACGACAAGATTGTCCGCCGCCGTGAAGTCGTTCGTCCCCGAGGCGATGGCGAACAACGGGTAGGCCGGCCCGGCGTCGGCGAACGCCGTTGGCGCCCCCCACGCCATTGCGAACAGGCACGTTCCCGCCACGGCTCTTCGAAATGCCCGCGCCTTCTCGGCGCCGTCGCGTCTGACTCTCGCTCGCGCCATCGTTTGTCCTCCCCTTGCAGCCATCCTCCGGCAGTCTGGAGCAATTCGCATGGAAATGGCAAGCGGGAGTGCGCGTTGCCTGCGAAAGCGAGTGCATTCCGCAGTGTAGCTTCCTTGGAGCGAGAGTGTGAGAATGAGCGCGCGAAGCGCTTTGGACTGCGGCGGCTTGCCGCCGCTTTTGCTTCGACCGGCCGCCATAGGACGCAGGCCACTAGAAAAGCGGCGGCAAGCCGTCGCAGTCCAAAGCGCTTCGCGCATTCTTGCTCATTCGAAGCTATACGGCGGGATGCGCCCTGCGAAAACGGCGACGCCCTGAGTTCGGAGTGACGGCTTCAGCCGTTTGCATCGATTCGGCGGCGATGCCAGGAGAACGGCTGAAGTCGTCGCCACGAACTCAGGCCCTCTTGGCCCGCCGTCGCGACAATCTTGACGATCCTTGAAGCCGAGGGATAGTGTTAGCCTACCTTGTTGGCGGGGAAGGGAGGTCCGAGGCATGGGCATCGGAGGCGCGCGCCGCCCGCGATTCCTGCTTCTCCTCATGGCGATGGCGCTTTCCGCCTGCTCCGGCGACGGCGAGAAGTCGGCGGCCGGCGGCGGAGGCCGGTCGCTCAAGACGCGCAAAACGTTTCGCGTCGCCCTGCTCA